>CAZTUN010000060.1:0-10398 GCA_964616845.1 uncultured Rickettsiales bacterium
AGGAGGAGTGAAATATTTTATATTAAAGAATAAGTATAAGATATTTATTATATTCTAAAAATACTAGCCTAAATGTTCCATAATGTTTCCACCAAGAATCAATTTTTACGTTATAGGGAAAAACAGAATGAGTCGAAATAGCTATATTAGGCATTGTATTTTGTAATTCTAGTAAACTACGAGGGATATGATAGTTAGAAGTTACTAGCAATATAGAATTTAGATGCCTTTTTTCTATCCATTGGGCTACCTCGAGAGCATTTTCTTTTGTTGTTTCTGCTTCATAGCCTAATTTAATATTTTCATAAAATTTATTAATATTATCTGGAAGTGGTCCAGATAATATTAATGTAGTTGTAATATTTGCCCCACGACCTACTCCTGAAATAAATAAAGTATCAGAATAGTTCTGGTTTAGTAGCTTTACAGCTTCGCTAATTCTTTTACTTCCTCCAGTTAGAACTATAATAGCTTGTGTATGAGCAGGAGGAGGATTTTCTTCAGGAATTAAGCTTATAAATATAGCAAAGCCAATAAGCCATGTTATTAAAAATATTATAAATCCATATAAAGAAAGTTTAGTTATCATATAATAAGCTATCGCCAATATTTATGCCAAGTTTATCCGATAGGTTAGCATTAATTTCAAGAACTTTTGTAACTGGTTTTACAGAAGAAATATTTTTCTTTGATAAGGGAGAAACATTTTTTGCAATTTTGACTATTTTATCGTTAGAATCAATAAAAATTATATCAAGGGGGATAAAAGTATTTTTCATCCAAAAATTAGCAATTTCTGAAATATCCATAATAAATAACATTCCTTGATCTTTAGGGAGTTTCTTTCTAAACATAAGTCCTTTTGCTCTATCTTTTTGCGTATTGGCAATTTCTACTTTAAAGTTATGATGAATCCCCTGAGAAGAAACTATAGAAATTTTACTATATTTAACGGTTTTTAAAGCTTTATTTTCTAGAGAATTGTCCGTATAAAATAAATTTTCAATATTAATATCGAATGCTATAAATGCAAATATTGCAATTAATATCATTGCTAGCAATGTTTTTAAGATAACTTTACACATAGTTTAGATTGCTTTGCAGGTTTGTAGCTTAAAAATTAAAGCATAAATATTTTAGAATTATTTGTTAAGAATAAAAGTAATAATATGTCAATATCCTTAGTCTTAAGTAATATATTAGTTGCTGGTTTGTATATAAAATAATACATTAATCCTAACGCTCTATTTTACTTATAATTCATTTAGTTATAGCAAGATTTATTATCTTTTACTATAATAACTAATTAACATGGTTTAGTTTTAAAACAGAATGCTTTAAAAAAGTAGTTGATAAAAATTTATGAATAAAAATAAGAAGATACTATTAATAGTTACAGGAAGTATTGCTGCATATAAGGCAGTTGAAATTATAAGATTATTGGCTGAAGCGTCAATAAAGGTTACTTGTGTTATGACTAAGTCAGCTCAGCAATTTATTACATCGATGTCTCTTGCTTCTATAAGCGGTACGGAAGTTTATGATGATTTATTTTCATTAAAAGATGAAACGCAAATGGGGCATATTAAATTATCAAGAGATAATGATTTAATATTAGTAGCTCCAGCAAGTGCTGATTTTATAGGTAAAATGGCAAATGGGTTAGCTGATGATTTAGCGAGTACAATTTTATTAGCATCAGATAAAAAAATAGCTATTGCACCTGCAATGAATGTTAAAATGTGGGAAAATAAAGCATTACAAAGAAATATAAAATTATTGAAGTCTGATAAAGTTTGTATAATAGGTCCTATATCTGGTTCCCTTGCTTGCGGAGAAGAAGGATATGGTAGAATGTGTGAGCCGTCAGATATTGTAAAGCAAGTTGTAAAATTATTGAAGTAAATTAATGTGGATAAGAAGAAGTCTTAAAAGAACTAAATTTTTGGTAACTGCTGGAGCTACTATAGAGAAGTTAGATCCAATTAGGTATCTTTCTAATTTTTCTTCTGGTAAACAAGGAATAGCAATAGCTAACGCACTAGTAAAATCTGGGGCTGAAGTTGTTTTAATTGCTGGAAAGATCGACCCTACAATAAAAATTAATCCAAAAGTAAAATTGGTTTATGCACTTAATGCAAAAACCATGCTAGATGCTGCTATTGCAGAGCTACCAGTTGATGGCGCAATTTTTGCAGCAGCTGTATGTGATTTCAGACCAGAAGAGATTGCTTTAGACAAAATAAAAAAGGTCACAAATCAAGATAAAATTAATTTAACTTTGGTAAAGAATCCTGATATTTTAAAAACAATTGCAACTCACAAACAAAGACCTTCAGTTGTTATTGGTTTTGCAGCAGAAACATCTAATCTATTAGAGAGTGCAAAAGCAAAACTTATAGAAAAAAATTGTGACGCAATAGTTGCAAATAATATAATAATAGAGTCAAACCATGAAGTGTTTGCTTCCGATAAAAATAAAATATCTATATTAACACCAAGTGAGGCTAAGCATTATCCAGTTATGAGTAAAGAATTAGTTGCTAAACATATAATAAAGCTGATAATTAACCTTCTTAAGGTATAACAAACTCTAATGAATAAGGAGATTAAAATGGCTGATAAGAAAATAAAAGTTGCAGTAAAAAGACTGGAAAATTCCCAAGGTATTGATTTGCCAAATTATGCTACAGCATTGAGTGCTGGTATGGATTTATGTGCTGCTATAGACCAAGATATTGTTCTTGGAAGTGGAGAAAGAGTGCTTGTTAAAACTGGTCTTGCTCTTGCGTTACCTCAGGGATATGAAGCGCAAGTAAGACCTCGCTCTGGTCTTGCATTAAAAAATGGTATAACTGTTCTTAATTCTCCAGGAACTATTGATGCTGATTATCGTGGGGAAGTTGGTGTAATTTTAATTAATTTATCAAAAGAAAATTTTATTATTAGTAGAGGAATGAGAATAGCTCAAATGGTTATTGCAAAAGTTGAGCAGGCAGAATTAGAATTATGCGAAGATTTAAATCAAACTGATCGAGGGGAAGGTGGGTTTGGTTCTACGGGGATAAGAAAGGTAGGATAAGTACATAATATGTTTCTACCAAAATTTTATGAAGCCTTAGAGGTTGTTTTATATATTGCTATAAATGGAGGAGGTAGGCTTATAAGTAGCAGCGAGTTATGCAAATATAAAAGTGTTGCGCCCCGTTATTTAGAAACATTAATGAAAATATTGGTAGAAAATAATATATTAAAAGGCATAACAGGTCCTAAAGGTGGTTATGCCTTAGCTAAAGAAAAAAGAAAAATTACGGTTTGGCAAATAGCCAAGTTATTTATTGTTCCTGTTAATCATGATATATTAAAAACCAGCATAATGACGTATGTTAATTCTTTTGTAGAAGAAAGTATTGTTCTACAATTTGATAAGTTATTTTCTTCAATTAACATTGAAGATTTATGCAAAAGGCTTGATTTTGAACTGAAAACACCTAAAGAAAAGGGCGATTTTACTATTTAAAAGTCTTGATTTTTATAGGGTTTCACTATATTTTTTTTCCGATAGATTTTTTGTCAGAAGTAAACTTTAAGATGGGATTTAGAGTAATATGAGTAGTTCAAAATATGAGCCTTCTTTGAAAACTAAAGGACGTGGACGTGTATATGATAATTTCGCCGCTGCTGTTGGAGATACGCCATTAGTTAAATTAAATAAAATTGCGCAAGATGCTAAATGTGTCGCAGATATTTACACTAAATTAGAATTTTTTAACCCTCTTTCTAGTGTTAAAGATAGATTAGCTTATGGTATGATTGAAGATGCCGAACAGCAAGGAAAAATTAATAAAGATTCTGTTATCATTGAGCCTACTTCTGGTAATACTGGTATTGCACTTGCATTTATTTGTGCGGCAAAAGGTTATAAGCTAATCCTGACTATGCCAGAGAGCATGTCAATTGAAAGACGTAAAATGCTTAAAATTCTTGGTGCTGAGTTAGAATTAACTCCAGCTGCAAAAGGCATGAAAGGTGCTATTGAGAGAGCTAGCGAACTTGCTAAAGAACATAAAAATTCTGTTATATTGCAGCAGTTTTCTAATCCAGCTAATCCAGTTATACATATGTCAACTACAGCAGAAGAGATATGGAATGATACTAATGGTAAAGTAGATATATTTATTGCAGGAGTTGGAACTGGTGGAACAATAACAGGTGTTGCTAAAGTTTTAAAACAACGCAATCCTAATATAAAAATTATTGCAGTTGAGCCAGAAGATAGTCCGGTATTATCTGGCGGTGCACCAGGTCCACATAAAATACAAGGTATAGGTGCTGGGTTCATTCCAGAAATATTAGATAAATCTTTAATAGATGA
The DNA here is from genome assembly GCA_964616845.1 of uncultured Rickettsiales bacterium. Taxonomy (GTDB): domain Bacteria; phylum Pseudomonadota; class Alphaproteobacteria; order Rickettsiales; family UBA6187; genus CAYZBM01. The sequence continues at coordinate 4,376 of CAZTUN010000060.1, forward strand.
AATTATCACTATTGGAAACGAAACTGCTTTTGCTACAGCAAGGTTAGTTGCTAAGACAGATGGTATACCAGCTGGTATATCTTCTGGAGCTACTATTGCAGCGGCATTAGAAGTAGGCTCAAGACCAGAAAATAAGGGCAAAAAAATAGTAACAATAGTTGCATCTTGTTCAGAACGTTATCTATCTACCGCATTATTTGGTGAATAATGGAGTTAAATAAGCAAAGACAGCAACGTTATTTAAGGCACATTGCGTTAGAAGGTATCGGAGCTGTAGGACAAAAATTATTGCTAGATAGCAAAGTTATAGTAATAGGTTGTGGGGGACTTGGTAGTCCCCTTTTGCTTTATTTAGCAGCGGCTGGAGTTGGTAATTTAGCAGTTGTTGATGACGATAAAGTTTCTTTAGATAATTTACAAAGACAGATCATATTTAATTCATCGGATATTGGTTATAGTAAGGTTGCGCAGGCAAGTAAGGTTGTTTCATCATTAAATGATGATGTTAGCTTTAGATATTACAATGAGAGGATAACTGAAAATAATATAGAAAATATAATAAAAGATTACGATATTGTCGTTGATGCAACCGATAATTTTACTACAAGATTTTTGATTAATAAATATAGCGTAAAATTAGCTAAAACTCTTGTATGGGCAGCGGTTAATGGGTTCGTAGGTCAAGTTGGATTAGTAAAATTTATAGGAAATAATAATACACCTTGTTTTGAATGTTTTTGCTCTAGTAAAATTGTGGAAGAGAATAATTTACCAGACTGTATTTCAGGAGGAGTGCTTGGAAGTATAGTTGGAGTTGTTGGTAGTTTACAAGCTACGGAAGTAATAAAAGAGATCTTAGATATTAAAGAAAGTCTTGCAGGAAATATACTAATTTATAACGGATTATCTTCTAAGGTAAGGAAAGTAAAATTAAACCATAATAGTAAATGTTTGATATGCCAAGATATAAATGTTTAGTAGAATATGACGGTTTGGGCTTTAATGGCTGGCAGAAGCAAGATCATGCTCCGTCTATTCAAGCATGTATTGAAAATGCTATAAATTTATTTAGTGGAGAACAGCCAGTAATATATACTGCTGGTCGTACTGATGCTGGAGTTCATGCATTAGGACAAGTATTTCATTTTGATTTAATCAAAGAATTTTCTCCAGAACGTGTAAGAGGAGCAATAAATCAGCACTTAAAGCCTCATAAAATTGCAATTATTAATGTCGAGATAGTTAGTCAAGATTTTCATGCTAGATTTAGTGCAAAGAAACGCTACTATCAATATAGAATAATCAACAGACGTAGTTTACTTGCTTTAGAATTAAATCGTGCATGGCATGTTCCAGTTGAGTTATCGTTAATTAAAATGCAGGAGGCTGCAAATTATTTAATAGGACATCATGATTTTTCTAGTTTTAGAGATGGTCAATGTCAGGCAAAATCACCATTTAAAACTATAGATGAAATAAAAATTAATCAGATAGGAGATATTATAACCATAGATATTTCCGCAAGATCATTTTTACACCATATGGTAAGAAATATTGTGGGCACTTTAAAAATGGTTGGTGAAGGAAAATGGCAACCAGATTATATAAATCATATTATAGCTGCAAAAGATCGTAAAGAAGCAGGTCCTACTGCGCCAGCAGAAGGTTTATATTTTGTTAAAGTAGATTATTAAGTCGCTTGTGAAAAAGTCTCTTTTTGTTATCCATGAAAGAAAATCATGACTTCCGTTCCTCATTTACGATCAAGTAAACTGCGGTACGGCTTCATAATTTTCTTTCATGTATATTCAAAAATAGCCATTTTAACAAGCATTCACCACAAAATCTTTTGCAAGCTTTTGTAGTTTAGTCTGCTGATTTCTGATAATTTATTTCCCATGAAAATATTATATAGCCTAATCTAAGAGTGGCTCGTAGACTTTTTCACGGCAGACTATTAAACTTAAACCTATGTGCTTGTTATATGATATTAGAAGGTTAGTATAACAATTAACATTATGAAAAATAACTACAAATTATTTCGTAATAAATATCAGTTAAAGTATATATATCTTCAACTTTTACATGTTCATTTATTTTGTGCGCTGTACTATTTAGCATACCAAGTTCGACTACTGGACAATAATCTTTTATAAAACGCGCATCAGATGTTCCACCTGATGTACTAAATGATGGAGTATAACCAATCACTTTTTGAGTTGCTTTGCTAACAATATCGCTAAAATTACCAGCGTTAGTCACAAAAGCCTCTCCAGATAAGAAGTGATTGAGTTTATAATCAATGTTATATTTTGTTTTTAATTCTTCGCATTTTACTTCTATCCATTTAATAATGGATTCACCAGTATGTAGATTATTAAATCGGATATTTACAGTAGCATTAGCGGTCTGAGGTATAACATTATCTGCATTCTCACCAGCTTTCAAATTAACTATTTCAAGGTTTGATGGATCAAAGAAAGAGTTACCATTATCTAAAGTAAAATTATTTAAATATTGCATAAGTTCAGTAAGAACAGGAACAGGATTAAGGGCAAGATGAGGGTAAGCTACATGTCCTTGTTTACCGATTATTGTAATATAAAATGTAATTGAGCCGCGACGACCAATTTTTATTGTATCGCCAATAAATTTGCTACAAGTAGGCTCTCCTACTATACAGGCATCAAAGTTTATATTCTGCTTAGTTAATTGTTGTAACATTTTTTTTGAACCATTTATTGCAGGACCTTCTTCATCTCCTGTAATTAAAAGGCTTATAGTTCCGTCATTTAACAAAGATTTATTTAGGTTTTGGTATTTAGATACTGCAGATATAAAACAGGCAATAGCGCATTTCATATCTGATGCCCCACGACCATAAAAAATACCGTTATCAATATATGCTTCAAAGGGGCTTTTATTCCATAAAGATTTATCTCCTGTAGGAACTACATCTAAATGACCAGCAAAACAAAGATTTTTTCCTTTTTTTCCTGTTCTAGCAAATAGGTTGCTAACATCAGGAGTATTATTATCTGAAAAATTCATAATGTTACAGTCAAAGCCTATTTGACTAAGTATATTCTTTAAAGAAGAAAAGCCAGACTCTGTAACTGGAGTAACAGTTTGCTCGGCAACTAAAATTTTAGATAATTCAACGGGATCTAGAATCATTTTAATTGTTCCTTAGTAATAAATAAAAAACTATTACAAAATATTTAAATTCTACAAAATTATAAGAGATAATTTTATTTAAGGCAAAACTGTTTAAGTCCGTAATAAATCATTAATAGAAGTTTTTGCTCTAGTTTTCTCATCAACCTTTTTTACAATTATTGCTGCATATAAAGAAGGTTTTTGTTCGTATGAGCTATCATCTTGCTTTGCAGGAATAGTACCTGGTACTACAACTGAATAAGCTGGAACTCTACCTTGGTATATTTCACCAGTCTCACGGTCGATTATTTTTGTAGAAGCACCAATATATACCCCCATAGACAAGACAGAACCTTCTTCAATAATTACGCCTTCAGCCACTTCGCTACGTGCGCCAATAAAACAATTATTTTCAATAATAACTGGATTAGCTTGTAAGGGCTCTAGTACTCCTCCTATACCAGCTCCGCCAGAGATATGACAATTGCTTCCTATTTGAGCGCAACTACCAACAGTTGCCCAAGTATCAATCATTGTACCTCTGCCTACATAAGCTCCTAAATTAACAAAACTAGGCATTAGTACAACTTCTGGCGCTATATATGCGCCATGTCTAACAAAAGAACCTGGAACAGCTCTAAAGCCAGCTTTCTTAAAATCAGATTCTTCCCAACCTAGAAATTTTGATTGAACCTTATCATACCAAAAACAATTATCTGATCCTAAGCTAGGTCCACCACTAATGAGCTGCATATTATTTAGTTTAAAAGACAGTAATATCGCCTTTTTAACCCATTGATTAACAATCCACTGATTATTTATTTTTTCAGCTACCCTTAATTTGCCGCTATCAACGTTATTTAGGGTTTTCATTACCGCATCGCGGATAGATCCGTTTAAGTCTGGAGTTATTTCTTGACGATTATTCCAAGCCTGCTCAATAATATGTTGCAATTCTTCCATTTTTCAAACCTTTATGTTTAATAGTTAGGCTAGCTATGCTGCCTCTAAAGCGGCTGCAATATAGATTATCATTAGTAAATAGTCTAGCATGCAAAAATAATATCCTGATAAAACAGAAAATATCTTAGAAATTGCAAGGAAAATAATGGGTAAAGTGGTTTATTTAGCACTTTAGAACCATGAATTAAACTATTGGAACAAAAACCAATTGCAATATTGCTTATTTAAAGATAGTTATTTTATAAGCGTTTTCTAGATATTACTATGAATTTTAATGTTATAATTGGTCAAAATCCTCATGTTTTTACAATGTACCGAATGTACAACTAGATTTATTGTTCAGGATAATAAGATTGGTTCTGGTAGAATTGTTAGGTGTGGAGTTTGTAAATATGAGTGGTTTCAAGATCCTTCCCTAGAAGCACAAGATTCTAACTATAGTTTTACTGAAATACCAGATGAAATTGAGCCTATGCCAGATGGTAGTAATGTTCCTGTTGTTATAAAGCAGCCAACTACTTTTTTAGATAAGATATATAGCCTATTTAAGTCAATTAGCTTAGTATACTTACTGGCATTGGTTATTAGTGTATTTTTCTTATCGCAAGACTGGATAGTTAGTAATTTTTCTCCAATGCAAAGAATATATAATATATTTGCTTTATATGATAGCCAAGGACTCGCACTTAGGTCAATATCTGCTAAGCAAAACGAAGTAGTAGGGGTAGGAAGCCTAGTAATTAAAGGATTTATTGAAAATTCTAGCGATAAAAGAAAGCATATACCAAGCATTTATTTGAAAGCATATAATAAAGATGGAAAGCTGGTAGCAAGTAAAATAGTAAGAGGCGATAATGGGTATATTTCTGCTCATGATAGCCTATATTTTTCTCAATCACTAGAGCAATTATATGAAAAAGTGGATAAGCTTGAGATTGACATGGGCAATCCAATCGAGATAATGATAAGATAGGCTCTTCTGGCTCTATTATTTAGAAAATTAGCGTTATTTGTAGTAATATTTTCTAAATGTTATATTATTGGCGTTCAGGATAAATTTTTTCCTAATAAATTCTCAAGCTTAGAGAATAATTTATTTTTAGATAGAGGTTTTATTATGACATCGATTGATTTTATAAAGATGCATGGGATTGGTAATGATTTTATCATAATTGATCAAAGAAAAAATTTAATACCTCTAAAAGAGCAGCATATAATTAATTTATGCAATCGACATACTGGAATTGGTTGTGATCAATTGGTTATAATAGATAAGGCAACTAGCGATAATGTTGCAGCAGATATTAAATTTTATAATAATGATGGTAGTATTTCAGGAGCTTGTGGAAATGCAACAAGATGCGTTGCAGATATTTTAATGAAAGAGACAGGTAAAGATACGGTTGTTATAAAAACCAAGAAGGGTAACTTAAATTGTAGAAAGGCTAGCAATGGAGTTACTGTAGAAATGGGTAAAGTTGTAAATAATTGGCAGGAAATACCTTTAGCTAAAGAAGCTGACGTTTTTTCTGTGAATGTTGGAGGAATGACAGGTGGAATAGTTGGAAATATAGGCAATCCACATATTGTATTTTTTGTAAATAATTTAAACGACGAAGATATAAGTGATATTGGTATGGAAGTTGAAAATGATCCATTGTTTTCACAACGAGTAAATGTTAACTTTGCTGAAATTATAGCAAAAGATACAATTTATTTGAGAGTGTGGGAGCGTGGTGCTGGAGAAACACTAGCTTGTGGCAGTGGTTCTTGTGTGACTGCTTGGGCAGCATATAAAAAAAATCTTACTGGCAACAAGGTTAAAGTAGAGCTAATTGGTGGTACCTTAGAAATAGAAATTTCTCCTGAGGATATAGTTTATATGACAGGATCTGCGTCTT
>CAZTUN010000061.1:0-10277 GCA_964616845.1 uncultured Rickettsiales bacterium
AACCTGCTTTGCGGTTTGCGCAGCAACCCTTCCTAAATCAATAGGAGGCAATAATTCACTAACCACATCTCCAATTTTTGCTGCTTCATTTTTAAATTTTGCTTCACTTAAAGTAATTTTCTTAGCTGCATCTTGTTCATCTTCAGGAACATAGTCATCTGCAACAATTTCTCTTTCTCTAACTAGCTCTATCTCGCCATTCTTCTTATTAATACTTGCACGAATATTTTTATCATGACCATATTTTTTGCGCGCAGCTATTGCAATAGAACTCTCCATTGCTTCCAATACCAAATCTCTAGCAATATTTTTTTCACGTGCTACAGCATCAGCAATTTGTATAATCTCAACACTACCAAAACTTTTCAACGCAGCCATTTTTTTACCTCTACTCTATTAGTTTACTAATTTATTATTTAACAACTCATCATTCAAGACAAGCTTTGCTTTTATTATGACTTTAAACGGTATAGTAAATTTAGGCTCTATATCGTCTTTTATATTAACTACATTACCTCTTACTACTATATCTTCATTATCTAGTACCGAATCTATCTTTCCTTTAAATCTTCTTTGTCCAGATACTAACTCATTTGTCTCTAATTTTACTTCAAATCCAATATATTTTTTAAAGTCTTTTATCCTAGTAAGTGGGCGATCTATACCTGGCGAACTAAGTTCAAGATTATAGTGGTTTTCTATAGGATCTTCGACATCTAATAATGCAGAAGCATGATTGCTTGCCGTTTGACAATCTTCAACATCAACAGGCTTACCGTCGACTCTATCAATCATGATTTGCAGAACTTTATCATCATCATTGCCTGATATTTTAACTCTAACTATCTCATATCCAATAGAAAGGAGAGAAGATTCTAATATATCCCCTACTCTTTCTTCTAACATGGTAGAATATTTTAAACTCATTAATAAACCTCTATAGAAAAACAAAAGGTAGGCCAAGCCTACCTAATTTTATTTTCTCAATCTAAACTTAAACTATACCTAAAACCTTATGAAGCAAATATATACTAAAGAATTTACAATAATACAAGTTCTTTAATTAACTATCATTTTAACTAGACATATTTTTATACAAATATGCCAAAAAAAGCTTAATTTATTGCGCACAAATGTGTCTTTGTGTGTTTTTTTAGAATTTTTAACTTGTATTGAGCAAATACTGTAATATATATTAGAGTAGAAAGACTTTATTATTTTTCTATTAAAAGTTATATCTTGGGTTTCAAACAATGTATGTTAGTAACAAGATAACGAATTATTTAGGCAAGTTATCTGCCGCCTTTGTGATGTTATGTGCTGTATACATATACTGCACCTCTGCTTTGTATTATAGTATGGATAAATGGGTATTATCCGATAATATTCGTAATTACCTACCTTACATGTTCTCTTATTACGATCCAGAACTTCTTCACTCAAATGACTATATTAATGATTTAATTAGAAATACGTCATTTTCTGCTGCCTATACTGCTCTTTATCAGACAGCTTATATGGTTATAGATCCAATATTACTAAGTAAATTACTGCCATATATATTATTGATTACTGTTGCAACTTTATTTGCTATGATTGGCAAGCATATTGCTGGCATATCTGGGTCGATTTCAGCTTTTATTTTAATTTTATCAAGTAATATATTCATTAGCCAAATGGTAGGAGCTTTACCTCACTGCTTTGCCTATCCTATCGCAGCTTTAGGAATTTATGCTATAACAACAAAACGTCCAAACTATTTAATATTAAGTACTTTACTTGCCGCATTAATCTATCCTGTAATCTCGTTATTTTCACTATTATCCCTAATAGTTTTTGCTCTTGTACCACATAACTATGGTGGATTTGCCTTAAAATTTACAAAAAAGAATATTGCATTAATTACTCTAACTATCTTAAGTTATTTTATAATAATTGATTTTACTTATTTAAGAATAAGTACCTATAATGCAGATTTAAGCTATAGTATAACTACTTCTGGCTATGATAATATAGCATCATATATTTCTAACATATTAGGAAGTTTAAGCTATCCATTTATAATCGCAATACTGGCTATAAGCTTCATATTTTGTAATAGTAATAATATATCAGCACGTAGATTGTCTTTGGCAATAATTATTCTAACAGTAACCTGCCTAAGCTTAAATTTATTTTCTTACAAACTAATTGCCAATCAAATTCAACTGTTTTATCTACCATTAATTATAACTTTAAGTTTTGCTTTCTTGATAAGAGCAATTTCATACATATATAATCAACTAGCCTTAGATTACAGCCGTCTAAATTTGCTCAAAACTGCTAAATTAATTACATCATCTCTTTTAATCATAATTCTCTTTATTGCTAAACCAACTAATGTTGATAAACTAACTAATATTGGCTTTAATATTATAATTCCAACCAGTCAAAGACCAATTTACGAATTCATTCAGACCCTTCCTAAAAATTCTGTAATTGCTGGTTGGCCAGATAGTAAAGATGGCATTGTCGATAATATTAGCTATTTATCCAAACGCCAAGCCTTCTTTAGCCAAGGAACATATGAACGTTTACATGAGGAACAAAAAAATATAATTCGTGAGCGTATGAATGCTATAATTAACGCTTTCTTTTCTCTTGATATGAGTGACATTATATCCCTACGTGATAACTGGAAAGTAAATTACTTAGTTGTAGATACCAATCTTTTAATCGGTTCAGTTCCTAAATATAATGGAACTATGTCAGAATTTAATTGGCTAATTGCTCGCAACTGGAATAATCATATTTTATATCAGAAAAATTTTGCAATATATAATGCCATAAATAAGTCAACTATCTTTAGGCAAAATAATATCTATATTTTAGATCTTGCTAAATTAGGTAGTCTGAAAAATTAGACAATATTTCTATTCCTTTAATATTATAATCTTAGTCTTTGAACTAAAATGCATATTAGTATATGATAGTTCACGCTAAGCTTCCCTGAATTAAAAAAATATAAAATTCGATGAATTTGTTTTTCGATAAAATAATAAATATTATTTATCCACCAACTTGTATTGCTTGTAATATTTTAATTTCTCAGCATGGATATTTATGTAGCACTTGTTGGCTAAAGTTAAATTTTATTTCTAATCCTAAATGTCATAAATGTGGCATGCCTTTTGCTTATGAATTTGATGAACAAGCAACTTGTGCAAAATGCATAGAAACCGTCCCCTATTATGAATCCGCACGTTCTAGTATTATATATGATGATTTTTCTAGCAAACTTATTAGTTCTTTTAAATATTATGATCAAACTATATTGCGCCACGGATTATCAAATTTAGTCTCTAACTTGCATCATGAATTTAATGATAAATTAGATTTTATATGTCCCATTCCTTTACATAGAAAAAGATTATTCTCAAGACGCTATAATCAAGCAGCTTTACTTGCATCTAGTTTAGGAGAAAAGATTAATCTGCCAGCATATTTAGATATAATAAGGCGTAGTAAGAATGTTACGGCACAAACAAAACTTAGTCGCAACAAAAGATTAGAGAATTTAAAAAATGTATTTTATATAAATAAACCTTATCTAGAATTTATAAAAAACAAGAATATACTATTAGTCGATGACGTAATGACAACTGGCACAACAGTAAATGAGTGTAGTAAATTACTAATCAAGCATAATGCCAAGAAAATATATGTAATAACTATTGCAAGGACCATTTCAAGATATGACAAATTTTAATATTTCATGCATTCAAATTAATAGTCAAAATAATTTGGAAAAAAATCTTGAAAAAGCCTGTGCCATGATAGACCTTGCTATAAAAGATCAACCTCAACTTATTGCATTACCAGAAAATATTTCTTTTATTGGCAGTAATAGAGAAGAATTATTTAATAATAGTTTTACTTTAGAAAACAATCCTGCACTAAATATTTTTCAACAAAAGGCAAAAGAAACTAAAACTTGGTTATTAATTGGATCGCTACCTATTAAAATTAACAATAGTAAAAAACTAAATTCAAGATCATTTTTAATTGATCCCTTTGGTCAAATTAATGCAAGCTATAATAAAATTCATCTTTACGATGTTAAAGTTAGTGGTGGAGAATCTCATCTTGAATCTTCAAAATTTAAAGCTGGTAATAAAGTTGTAGTTGCTAAAAGCGATTTTGCTAATATTGGCATGACTATTTGTTATGATTTAAGATTTCCACATTTATATCGTAAACTAGCTTTAAGTGGAGCAGATATTATTGCAGTACCTTCTGCCTTTACTTATTTTACGGGTCAAGCACATTGGGAAGTTTTATTACGTGCTAGAGCCATTGAAAATTCTTGCTATATTATTGCTCCAGATCAAACTGGATATCACGGTAATCGTAGAACTTATGGTCATAGTATGATTATAGACCCTTGGGGAGAAATAATTGCTAAAGCAGGGGAAGATGAGCAAATTATTACTGCTAGAATTGACCTGCAAAAAACTAAGCAAATTCGCCAACAACTTCCGTCACTTAATCTTAATAAGAGATTTTATGCGGAAAATATATAACATTATTTTTATAATCTGCTTGATAATTTCTAACTCAACTTTTGCTAAAAGCAAATTTGAATATAAATTTATTATTCATAATACAAATGACAAGAAACTAAATTCAGCCTTACAAAATTATAAGCAACAGTTAAAATATCAAATAGAGACTTCTAAGGATCTTGATCATAATTATCGTAAAGAATTAATTATTAGCGATTTAAATAAATTAATAAAAGCATATGGTTATTATGATGGCACAATAAATGTTACCTCTAATGATAATTACGAAATATTTTTTGATCTAAATTTAGCTCAACAATATAAATTATCAAAAATTACATATAATTTTATTGGCTCGCAAGAAGATAAATCTTTAGATAAATTTAAGCCACAAGCAAATAGTCCAGCTTTGATCGAAAAAATACTAGACACGCAGCAAAAACTTTACAATGCCATAACAGCACAAAACTGTTTATCTGATTTAAAAGTAGAATATGTTGCAACATTAAATAATTTAACTCGTACAATTGATGTAGAATATAATCTGTATTATGGCAAGCAATCTATTTTTGGTAAAATAAATATAAATGGAGCAAAAAATATTTCTCCTACTTATATAAGCAAAGTAAGTAATATAAAAGCAGGTAAATGTTTTAAAAAATCAGACTTGCTTAATGCTCAGTTAGCTTTACAAAAAACTTCTCTATTTAGTATGGTACAAGTAACACAACAAAATTCTAAGCCAAATGAAAATATAATTGATGTAAATATAAATCTAAAGGAACAAGCTCCCCATACTATTGAACTTGGCGTTAACTATAGTAGTGACATAGGTATTGGAGCAAATATTTCTTGGGAAAATAGAAATATTCTTTCTAATGGCGAAAAATTAAAAACTCAATTATCTGCAACTCCAATCTCACAAGCTTTTAATACAGAACTAAGCAAACCTTTTCTATGGCGAAAAGATCAAACATTAACTATTGGAGAAACTTTAAAACAAGAAAATACAGATGCCTATAAAGATAGAGGTATTGCTTTATACGCAAATATTGAACGTGTACTTGAGAATAATTGGAAACCTAGTTTAGGAATAAATTATGAATTTAGTAAAGTTGAAAATATAACCGACTCTTACGAAGATACTAACTATGGTTTATTCTCGACCCCATTTAAGATTCATAAATATACTCAAGATGATTTACTAAATCCAACCAAAGGCTGGACCATAAAATTAGAAACATTACCTTATCTTAATATTTTAGATACTAATGTAACTTTCATAAAGTCATCTTTAACTGGCACATATTATCATAGTTTTGACATAATAGGCCAACCTACTTTAGCTTTCCGTTCTAATATTGGAACAATAGATGGTACATCTATTAGCTCGGTACCTTCAACTATACGATTTTTCTCTGGAGGAACAACTTCGGTTCGCGGTTACGCCTATCAATTACTAGGACCTCTAGATAGTAATAATAAACCTATTGGTGGTCGTTCCATTTTTGAAGAATCAAGTGAATTAAGATTACGCTTCAATGATTCTTTTGGTATGGTAACATTCTTAGATGGGGGTAATGTATTTAACAATCCAAAACCTGACATTGCAGGAAAATTACGCTATGGTACAGGAATTGGTATACGTTATTTTTCAAAAGTTGGTCCTTTAAGACTTGATGTAGCAACTCCGCTTAATGCAAGACAAGGGGTTGATGCCTCATATCAAATTTATTTTAGTATTGGTCAGGCATTTTAATGAAAATAAAAAAAATATTAAAATTTTTTATTACTTTATTCCTATTTATAGGTCTAATTTCATTTTTGCTTACAAATAAATATTTCCAACAAAAATTTGCCGACTTAATTACTATTAAATTAAGCCATGAGGTTGGTTATAAGATTAATATAGACGGTTATAAATTTTCACTGCCTCTTAATCTTGATATTAAAAAATTAGAACTAGCTGATGACAAAAAAATTTGGTTAGTAGGAGAAAATTTATCTATAAAAATTATACCTAGTTTTAATATCACTCATAACTTACATATTGATAAATTAGACGCAGATAAAGTAACTTTACTTGCAGTGCCAGAACCTGTAAATATTTCTCATTCTTCTGATACGCCAGCACCAAATATTTTTATTAATAAAATTAATATAAAAGATTTTGAACTACGAAAAAATATTACTAACTTATCATATAATTTAAATCATACTATTAATGGTAATATGGTTTTTGAAGGTAAAACAAAATATATTGATTTTTTTGTTAAGACTGATTTAAATAAATATAATATAAAATCTTTATCCGATTATTTTATAAACATAGATGGTAAATACCAAGTAAAAGAAGATTTACTTACCTTCAAAAAAATAACTATTATAAAAAATAACCTTATTGATGGTAGTGGATCTGGAATAATTGATATTGCCAATGATAAAATTAGTGCCAATCTTACCCTTGATATAAAAAATTTATTAAATTTAATTCCTTCTATCCACGAAAAAACTAATTTAAATATCTCAGGGCAAGCAAATATAAACTTAGCTGGAAAATTATATCAAGTAGAAACTTATAAAGGTGAGTTAAATTTTTTAAGTAACAAAGAATCTAATTTAAATATATTATTAAATTCTACCCATCAGATTAATAAAAATACTTATGATCTTGCAATAGAAAACTTCTATTTCGCTAATTGTAAAACATATGGTAATTTATCTTTAGATGACAAAAACTATTTAATTAATGGTAAAATAAAAAATAATTGTCCCGACATAAATTTATTTACTAAATATTTCCCCCAATTAAAAGAAGCAAGTCTTGATAGTGAATTAAATTTATTTAGTTCTAATAATTTTCAAATGGCAAATCTAGAGCTAAATATATTCAAATTAAAAACTAGTTATTTAAAATTCAATCAAGCTAAACTTAAACTACATAGCTCTAACTTGTTTAAGCCTAAATTAGATTTTATAGATTTGAGTATCAATGACACCAATATAGCTGATCATATTATTGATAAGGCTTCATTTTATTTAACTGGTGATAATAATATATTTAATTTAAAAACATCTCTTAGCAATAATTATTTAAAACAAAACTTAGACTTTAATAGCAAAATAAATTATGTTTCACCCAATAAATTTTCTTTAGTTATAGATTCACTAAATGCAAAATATTTACAACATGATTTTTCATTAGAAAAAAATATTAATTTTTCTATAGATGAAAAAAATATTCTCTTAAATATTCCTTTCCTAAAAATTGATCAAGGTAATATTTCTCTATCGTATAATAATTACTCTGATAAAATTAATTCTTCTCTATCTGTTATTAATTTACCTTTTAATCTATTTTATACAAAGCCTCCTCTTGCTTTAGAGAGATCGCAAATAACTGGCGAAATAAAAATTCTTGGTTCTTCTCTAAAACCACAAATCTACACTAATTTGAATCTAGAAAAAATTTACCTTTCTGATAAAATCGCTTTGGCTAGAATGCCTATTACGGCAAATTACAAAGATAATAAGTTAGTTATTTCATCAAAAATAACTCATCAAAATATTTCTGATAGTGTAATTGATTTGAGCCTACCTATTGATTTTTCTATATCTCCTTTTAGAATTAATCTTAATCGCAATAATGATATAAAAGGAAATATAGCTCTTGCTTTATATATTGATCGCTTAGATGGAATATTTCTTCCTCTTCCTAACCATATGAAAGGTAAATTGACTGGAAGAATTGACATTTTAGGAAATATTAATAAACCTATTATAAATGGTAAAATTAATATTAGTGAAGGCGGTTACAGAAATTCACTGATTGGCTTAGACATAACTAAACTTAATGCTGACATAATTGCCAGTGGCACAAAATTATACTTAAATAATTTAACAGCTTATGATTTAAAAAATAATCCTATTTTTGCTAAAGGTTATATAAATTATAACGATGCAGAAAATTATACGTTTAATTTTACTAGCAAGGCAAAAAACTTTACTTTCTTAAATAACGCTCACGCCTTATCTATAATCGATGCAGATCTAAATTTAAGTGGCAATAACAAACAAGCCAAGATAGCTGGAAATATTTCTTCTAAAAATTGTGAACTGAGAATCCCTGAATTATTATCTCAAACCATACCTACTTTAAATATAACTAAAATTATTCCTAGCCATAATAATATAACCATAACACAAAATAACAGTTCTAATTTTCCTATGTTGCTTAACATAGATGTAAAAGCTAATGAAAAAGTTTTTGTACGTGGGCGTGGTTTGAATGCTGAAATTTTTGGCAACTTAAAAATCTCAGGTTCAACAATAGAACCTATTATTAACGGTAAATTAATTACAAAGCATGGTATCTATCAAGAATTTGGCAAATTATTTAATATTAAAGAAGGTACTCTGACCTTTGATGGCAAAATTCCACCCTCCCCTTTTATATATATGGTTGCCACATATAATAGTAAGAACTTAGAAGTAATACCTGTTATTTCTGGCAGTTTACTACAACCTAAAATTGAAATTAAATCTAATCCTTCTTTGCCGCAAGAAGAAGCTTTGTCACGTTTATTATTTGCAACAGAATCAAGCAATATATCACCCGTGCAGGCAATTCAACTCGCTAATAGTTTACGCAAGCTAGGGGGCTATAGCAATCCTAATGAATTTGATCCTCTAAGTAGTGCAAGAAAATTGCTTGGCGTTGATGAAATTAGTGTAAGTAATAATGTAAACAATCCAAATAATTCTGTTATTTCAGTAAGCAAATATATTAGCGATAAAGTTTATTTGCAATTTAAAGGTGGCGCATCACAAAATGACGATACCATAACTGTAAATTATGATATTACGCCTAATATAACTATAACTAGCTCGGTTAGTGCGCCAACTTCTGGTAGTACAACTAACCCTAACTCACAACAAAATAATAATAATATTGGTATTAGTTGGAAAAGAAATTATTAATTCAAATATGATTTATCTTATAAATGTAAGTTGATTATCCTTAGATAATTTTGGATTATATTCATATCCTGCTAAAGAAAAATTTTTTAGTTCTTCTAATTTTGTCAGTTTATTTTTTATTATAAAATTTGCCATCATGCCTCTGGCTTTTTTAGCATAGACCATAATAATTTTATATTCTTTACCTTTTCTTTCTTTAAAAACAGGAGTAACTAATTGTGCTTTTAATATTTTTTTATTCACCGATCTGAAATATTCTTCTGAGGCAAGGTTAACTATTATATCATCATTGATTTTATTTATTTCATTTGCAATATCATCTGCCCAAAACTGATATAAATTTTTATAATTTTCTATTTTAATAACTGTGCCCATTTCTAAACGATAGGGTTGAATTAAATCTAAAGGTTTTAATATTCCATATAATCCAGATAAAATTCGTAAATGATTTTGACAATATTCTATATCTTGACCAGATAAACTATTAACATCAAAGCCATCATATACATCTCCTTTAAAACTATATATTGCAGTATTGGCATTGTTATGATTCTGTTGAAAGGAAAATTCTTGATACCGATTATAATTAAGTTGAGCTAATTTGCTACTTAAACTCATGATCTTAGCAATATCATTTATTTTTAGTTTTTTTAATTCTTTTATTATTCTTAAGGTTTTATCAAAAAATATGGGTTCTGAGCTCTTACTATAAATTTTTGTTGTAAAATCTAGGGTCTTAGATGGAGATCATAA
>CAZTUN010000062.1:0-10233 GCA_964616845.1 uncultured Rickettsiales bacterium
TACAAAATTAGTAAAAGATAAGACTGGGGTTTTGGATCTGGTATTGTCATATATCGATCCATATATATTAAAATATGAGGATTAAATATTATATATGATAAAGACTCCACATTTTTGGAGAAGTAAAAATATAGTGGCAATAACTCTTGTGCCAATATCTTTTGTCTATGGTGTTTTTTCATATTTAGTACAAAAAATAAAGATTCCGTATAAGTCAAAATTGCCAGTTATATGTGTTGGTAATATAACTGCTGTAGGAGATGGAAAGACTCCTCTTTGTATAGAAGTAATAAAAATATTAAAAGAAATGGGTTTTCAGCCTGCTGTAATTAGTAGGGGTTATGGAGGAAGTAATTCTGAGGCTATAAAGGTTGATTGTAAGATTCATGACTATACATTAGTTGGAGATGAGCCGCTATTAATTAGTAGATATGCTCCTGTATATGTATCTAAGAATAAGAAGCACGCTATAAAATTAGCTGAGAAGGATAATATAGATATATTAATAATGGATGATGGATTACAAAGTCGCTCTATATATAAAGACGCTTCATTACTTGTTATAGATGGATTAACTGGATTGGGGAACAAATTATTAATACCAGCGGGACCACTTAGACAAAGGCTTAGTTCAATAGTTAAAAAAATTGATGCTATTGTATTAATAGGAGAAGACAAAAATAACCTTGAATCAGATTTAGGAAATAAAGTATTAAGAGCCAACATAGTTACTATATTGCCGATAGAAGCAAGTAGAAAGAAAGTTATAGCTTTTGCAGGGATTGCGTATCCGGAAAAGTTTTTTCTAAGTCTTGAAAAGATGAATTGTACTATAGTAAGAAAATATAATTTTGCAGATCACTATCCTTATTTGAATCAAGATTTAGAAGAAATGATAAAAGAAGCTAATCAGTTGCAAGCTTTACTAATTACAACAGAAAAAGATTATATTAGAATTCCAGAGGTATATAAGCCGTTAATTAAAATACTTCCTATGGAATTAGAATTTGCTTATTACGATATAGAGAAGCTTAAATTGCTGTTTAAAGGTGTATTAAAAGATGAAGCATAAGATTAAAAGAATAAAATATAGTTTAGAAATTATAGGGATAAGAGCCCTCTTATTAATATTTTCTAGAATTTCATTCGAATTGGCTTCAGATATAGGAGGATTCATAGGTAGAAAAATAGGACCTTATCTGAGAGTTACTAAAGTTGCTGATAATAATTTAAAATTAGTAATGCCAGAGTTAACTAAGGTAGAACGTAAAAAAATAATATATGGAATGTGGGATAATCTTGGGCGAACGGCGGTAGAATTTATTTCTTTAGGTCAGCTAAGAGGAGATAATTATTCTAAATATGTAGAAATTGAAGGTATTGAAAATTTTAATATAATAAAACAACGTGCAAAGGAAAACAAACCATCTATATTATTTTCTGGACACTATGCAAATTGGGAAATAAATCCTAAAACATCTGCAGAATTAGACTGCCCATTGGTATTGGTTTATCGGCGAGCTAACAATCCTTTTGTTGATAAAATTATTCAGGAGATCAGATCTTCTTATCAAAAAGATATGATACAAAAAAGTAGTTTGGGCATAAAGAAAATTGTAGATCTTATTAAGCAAGGTAAAGTTTTAGGTATGTTGATGGATCAAAGAGTAAGTAATGGAATGGGTGTTCCTTTTATGGGAAAAGAGGCTAAAATGGCACCTGCTATTGCAAAAATAGCTTTGAAATATAATTGTCCTATTTTCCCTACTCAAGTAATAAGATTAGATAATAGAGCAAAGTTCAAAATTAAGGTATTTCCACCAATAGAATTTGTTAAAACTCAAGATGAGGACAAAGATACTTTTAATATTCTTCTAGAAATCAACAAATATCTAGAACAATTTGTAAGAGAAAACCCAGAGCAATGGTTCTGGGTGCATAATAGATGGAAGCCTTAAGTTGATATGACTATAATTTGAAACACTATAATTAGTAGAACTAGCGAGATAAAGCTAAAGCGTTATTTCTTGAGTTATTTAAAGCATCTACATGTGAAGTAGTTTCTTTTTCCCCAAGAGTTCTTGCATTATTAGCTGCCTTTCTTCTTAAGTTATCTAAAAATTCTCGACTAAATAAGGCATCATACTTGTAAAGAGTTGATATATAGTCGATATCGCTTTTTCTTGATGAGTTATCTTGAGTAAGGCGACTATCTGTAGGAGCTTTTGGCTGTTCTCTGGATACAATATAATCTTTTAAAGTTTCAATATTATCACTAGTTTTTTTAGGAGCGGTAGCTTTATTCTGAAGAATAATTGCAATCCTTGGATCTGAAAGTAGTTGTGGAAGCAAAGAATAGTTACTCTCAGCAAAAGATATTATTTCTTCACGAGAGCCATTTTGTAATAATTTCGCTAATATAGCAGTAATTTCTTGATCTTTATGTAAATCAGAAGCCATAATAAAACCCTTAGAAAAAATATAATAATTATTTACTTTGCGCATTATCTTATAGCACAAAGTTATTGGTTAGTAAATTAATAATTGATCAGATGTAATTATTTTGGCCCTAACATATTCTCAGGACGCACCCAAAGATCAAAATTTTCTTCGGTTACCAGCCCAAGAGCTAAAGCGGCCTGTTTTAATGTAGTGCCTTCGTGATGAGCCTTTTTGGCTATTTTTGCACAGTTGTCGTACCCTATATGAGGGTTAAGAGCAGTAATTAACATTAATGATTCGTTCATTATACTAGCAATCTTCTTGGTATTTGCTTCAATTCCAATAACGCAATTATCAGTAAAACTAACGCAACCATCTGCGATTAGCCGTATTGATTGGAGAATATTATGAATTATAACAGGCTTAAATACATTAAGTTCAAAATGACCATTAGCTCCGCCAATGGTTACGGCTACATGATTACCCATTACTTGAGCGCATAACATGGTCATAGCTTCGCATTGTGTAGGGTTTACTTTTCCTGGCATGATAGAAGAGCCGGGTTCGTTTTCTGGAAGACTTAGTTCTCCGAGTCCGCAACGAGGACCAGAACCAAGTAATCTAATATCATTAGCAATTTTAGTTAAGCTAGTTGCTAATACATTTAGCATGCCGCTTAGTTCAACCAAGGTATCATGAGTTGCTAACGCCTCAAATTTATTAGGAGCTGTTATAAAAGGAAGATTAGTTATTTTGCTAACTTGTGCCGCAAATTTTTCAGCAAAGCCTATTTTTGCGTTTAAACCAGTACCTACCGCAGTTCCTCCTTGAGCCAGCATATAGATGCGAGGTAATGTAGTTTTTATTCTTTCAATACCATTATCCAATTGGGCGACATAAGCCGAGAATTCTTGTCCTAAAGTTATAGGAGTTGCATCTTGTAAGTGAGTGCGTCCAATTTTTATTATATCTTTAAATTCTTGGGCTTTCTTATTTAAGGCATCACGAAGATGTTTTAAAGCAGGTAGTAAATGGAAATTAACTTGTTCTGCTGTAGCTATATGCATTGCTGTTGGAAAGGTATCATTAGAAGATTGTCCCATATTTACATGATCATTAGGATGAACAGGCTTTTTTGAACCTTTTGTTCCGCCAAGAAGCTCAATAGCATAATTAGATATAACCTCATTAACATTCATGTTTGTTTGAGTTCCAGAACCAGTTTGCCAAATAACTAAAGGAAAATGATCAATTAAAGAAAGATCAATAACTTTATCGGCAGCTTTACATATTGCATCACAAAGATTTTTATCGAGGACTCCTAACTCAAGATTTGCCAATGCTGCAGATTTTTTTAATATTCCCAGAGCACGTACAAGACTAGGAGGCATTTTTTCATTGCTTATTTTAAAGTTATGCAGAGATCTTTCTGTTTGTGCGCCCCAATATTTACTATTATCTACTTGAATCTCTCCAAAACTATCGCTTTCTGTTCTTGTAACAACCGTAGCTGCATTCATAAAAAAACTCCCAAATCTTTTAAACTTTGGCTGGAAACTAAAGGAAAACTGTTAAATTTTCAAGAAATATATAAATTGATATTTGTTTCATCAAAGGTTAAAGCAATCTTACTGCCAATATTTTTTGCAAGAAGAACCGCTATGTAGGCGTTTATATCTTTTAAGCTAGGAGTTATGGCTTCGATATCTTTTTGAAATAAATTTAAGATTTCAGGATTGATTTTTACGAGATTGCCAGAGGCATGAATATGTACTGGGGTTTTATGAAATTGTTTGCTTATATTAATTCTTATAGTTCCTCCACCGATAAGACCATTTGTTACTACTAACAGAGCATTAAGGAAAATTTTAATTACTTGATTAGGTATGGTTAATGGTGTTCCGCTTTGGGTGTTAGGAAGGCTCCATTCTAAGGTAAGCTTGTTTTGTATAAAAAAATTATTAACTAAATTTTTTAGGTTATCGTGGCTAGTCTCTCCTTCTATGTTTGCAGTGCCATATGCTTGACGAAAATATAATAATTTACTTATGGCCTCTTTTGCACTTGTATTTACTAGATTTATAGACTCTTCTCTAATACTCATAAGGCTATCATCTTGCATGAGTTCTAGGCCATTATTGATGGCTCCTAAGGCACCAGCTAAGTCATGACATATTTTTACAGCAATTATTTCTGATAAATTTATTGATTCCACTGTTTCCAACCAAAGATTTGTTTTTGCGCTAAGCTATTATACTATTGGTTGTGGGAGAATGTCTATAGAGTGATGAAAAATTATTTTAAATCTTTTTTTACATCTTCAATATCGTAAATACGCTGCGGATTGCCATCTAAATCTATGATAGTCTTTATTTCTTCATGGGTCGAATTAAGTTCATCTTTGAGTTCTTTTAAACCATCAATTTCTGATATAGATGAGATAATTTGTCCTTTAAGTTCAAAAAATTTATTTTTTAGATTTTTTAAGAACTTTATAATTCTTGGGATATCCTCTGCTTTTATAGCAAAGCAAGATATTAAAGCTATTAGTAGTAATTCAGACCAAGAAATTCCAAACATCATGATTCTCCAGTTATTTCTTTTGGTAGCTTGAAATTAACTTTTTCTTCAATTCCTTTCATAGTGCTAACACTGGCAAGGAAATTATCTTTTATATAAGCCACTACATTATCGATCAGATTTTCTGGAGCAGATGCTCCTGCTGTAATACCAACTTTGTTAACATTATTAAACCAAGATAGATTAATGCTTGAGGCATCATCGATTAGATATGAAGGAGTACCAGTTTCATTGCCTAGGTCACAAAGTCGATTAGAGTTAGAACTATTTTTAGCTCCGATGACTAAAATTAGGTCGACAATTTTAGCAAGGTCTTTTACGGCATTCTGACGATTTTGAGTGGCATAGCAAATATTTTTAAGGTCAGGACCTTTAATTGCGGGAAATTTTTGTTTTAAGGCTTCTATTATTGTCTTAGTGTCATCAACGCTTAGAGTTGTTTGAGTAACATAGGCTAATTTATTTGGATCATTAACTACTAAACTTGCAACATCGTTTAATGATTCAACTAAAAGGACATTACTTTTTACTCTTCCAGACGTTCCCTCAACTTCTGGGTGTCCATTATGTCCAATTAATATAATTTGCCGTCCTTCTGATTCGTTAGCAATTGCCTCTTTATGAACCTTAGTAACTAAAGGGCATGTTGCGTCTATGATTGGAAGTTTTCTTTGCTTTGCTTTATTTTCAACTTCTTCAGATACTCCATGAGCACTGAAAATAGTAATAGCGCCATTTGGAATGTCTTCAATATTATCTACAAAAATTACACCTTTATTTCTTAAATTATCTACAACATATTTATTATGGACAATTTCGTGACGTACATATATGGGAGTTCCATATTTTTTTAATGCGGCTTCAACGATTTGTACCGCTCTTTCTACTCCCGCACAAAATCCTCTAGGCTGAGCTAATATTATTTCCATGACGTTATTTCACAATTTTTATCAGAATAAAGATGAACCATTATATAGAAAAAATAGAGATTAGCTAGATATTTTGCTTATATTATGACTTAAGGATAAATATTCTTTTGATTGCATTTCATTTAATCTGGAAGCCGTTCTTTGGAATTCAAAAGACAATCTTGGGCTTTGGCATAATTTTATGGGCTCTTCCTGTGCACTGCAGATAAGCTTGACTTTATGCTCATATAGCTGATCAATAAGGCTAATAAATCTTTTTCCCTGATCGGCATTATCATCATTAAAGATAGGGATTTCATGCAAAATAATAGTAGAAAAGTTATTTGCAATAGTTATATAGTCAGCAGAACCTAGAGTTATGGCACATAATTGAGAGAAATTTGCCATGGCTATATCTCCATGAGAATGAGGAATAGTTATTGATCTACCATTTACTTCGAGTATGGTTGCCTTACTTAAAGCGTTATTGGTAAGATCGGCAAAGCTATTATTAAGAAGTATAGAAGTTTCATAATTATAGGGATAAATATATAGATTATTGAGTTTTTGAAAATGACTCAGGCGATAGTCTTGCGGCGATTTTAATTCATATTCTATTACGTATTTTTGCAATATTGCAATAAAAGGTAAAAAATTTTCTCTCTGAAGACCGTCTTTATATAGATTAATTGGAGCAACGTTTGATGTTGCTACAACAATTACGCCATATTTAAATAGAGAGGTGAAGAGACGGCTAAGAATCATAGCGTCTGTAATATCAGTTACTTGAAATTCATCAAAGCATAATAATTTTATATTTTTACTTATTTCTTTGGCAATTAAAGGTAGAGGATCGGTTTTATTATCAATATTATTATCCCTCCATTGCTTTAAAGATACATGAATTTCATTCATAAAATTATTAAAGTGAACTCTACGCTTTTG
This sequence comes from uncultured Rickettsiales bacterium, assembly GCA_964616845.1. Taxonomy (GTDB): domain Bacteria; phylum Pseudomonadota; class Alphaproteobacteria; order Rickettsiales; family UBA6187; genus CAYZBM01. The sequence goes on from CAZTUN010000062.1 coordinate 6,876, forward strand.
TTTTAAATTGGTTGTATCAAAGAATAAATCCATAATCATCGACTTTCCTCTTCCAACTTTTCCATAAAGATAAAGACCTTTGGGATATTCTTTGCCAAAAGATAAAAACTTCCTAGAATAAAATTTATTTATTTGATCTTGGAGCAAGCAACACAGATTGATTGCTTCTTTTTGTGCTGTATCGGTTAAGATAATGCCTTTATCTATCCAATATTCATAAGTAGTTTTTAACGAGCTAGAGTAAGGCATGAGTGGACATTTTGTAGTTTAAGTCTTATAAAGCTCTGTAAACTAAAGAAATTATATATTTTATGCAAGAAAAACTAAAACAAGATGCAGTGTTTAATGACGATTTATTTCATAAAACCAATATAGTTGGTCATGATAAGAGTTATATTACAATACTTAAAGCCTTTCAAAACAATAAAATGCCCTCTAATTGGTTAATACAAGGAACAAGAGGCATAGGAAAGGCGAGTTTGGCAAAAGATATTGCTGCCAATATATTATTTTATGGAAAGACTGGATTAAATAGATCTGTTTTATTGCAACAAATAAATGACGGCATATATCCAGACTGTCTAATAATCAAGAGAGAAGAAAATGAAGATGGTATTAATAGCGACGCTGAAATAAAAGTTGAGCAAGTTAAAAAAATTAATGAATTTCTTATGCTTACATCTGGAGTCGGGCTGTACCGTACTATTATTATAGACGGAGCAGATTATATGAACAATAACGCATCTAATGCTCTATTAAAAATATTAGAAGAGCCGCCTTTAAATGTTTTCTTTTTTATTATAAATCATAATCCTAAACTTATACTTCCTACCATTAATTCAAGATGTATAAGAATAAAGTTACAAAATCTCAAAGAAGATGATTTTATAAAAGTCATAAAAACCAAAAATCCTACTCTTGAATTGCAGAGTATAAAATTTTTATATAATTATTCATTTGGCAGCCTAGGAATGGCTATTAATTTAATGGATAATGATATATTTGCTATAATAGATAGTTTGGTTGAGATATTGAAAGACTTGCCAAGTCTTAATATGCTAAAAGTTCAGGAATTTGTAGATAGAATTTTACAAGAAAAATCTGATAATTTGTTTACAACAACATTATATGTATTATATGTGTTACTTGCTAGAGTGATACGTAATTTTAATAAATTGTCGGATAATTTTCTTGTAGAGCAAGAACGTCAAATATCTTTAAATATTTATTTAAAAGAAAATATAGGGAAATTATTGCCACTTATTCAAGATTTAGGTAAAAAAATTAGTGATCGTACAATAGTATATCTAGATAAAAGAACAGTGTTATTAGGAATATTTTCTCAGATTAAAGGATAAGATTATGAGCGAGAATAAGAAAAATTTTTATGTAACTACGCCAATATATTATGTTAATGACTCGCCTCATATTGGACACGCTTACACAACTATAGCGTGTGATACTCTAGCTAGATTCAAGCGATTAGATGGTTATGAAGTTATGTTTCTTACGGGAACAGATGAGCATGGTCAGAAAGTTGATAAGGCTGCAAAGATAGGTGGAATTGATCCTCAAGCTTTTACAGATGAAGTCTCGCAAAGATTTAGAAACTTAGTAAATAGTGGAGATAATTTATTAAATATCAGCAATGATGATTTTATTAGAACCACCGAATCTAGACACAAAATAGCTGCCCAAGCACTATGGAATAAAATAAAAGAAAATGGTCACATATACGAAGATGTTTATGAGGGGTGGTACTCTGTACGTGATGAAGCTTATTACGGAGAAGATGAGCTAGTAAATGGTAAAGCTCCAACTGGCGCAGATGTCGAGTGGGTAAAAGAGAAAAGCTATTTTTTTGATCTATCAAAATGGCAGGAGAAACTACTAGAGTTTTATGAAAGTAACCCTAATTTCGTTACTCCAGAATCAAGATATAATGAAGTAAAAAGTTTTGTTCGAGGAGGAAAAGAATTTGTTAAGGGTGCATTAAAGGATTTATCAATTTCTCGAACTACATTTTCTTGGGGGATAAAAGTTCCAGATACAGAAGGTCATGTAATGTATGTTTGGATAGACGCATTAACTAACTACTTAACGGCATTAGGATATCCAGATGCTAATAGTAATAAATATAAAAAATTCTGGCAAGGAGAGAGTAAAGATTCTCCCGTTCATATAGTTGGAAAAGATATATTAAGATTTCATGCGGTATATTGGCCAGCATTGTTGATGGCGGCAGAATTGCCTTTGCCTAAGAAAATAGTTGCACATGGTTGGTGGACTATAGAAGGAGAAAAAATGTCAAAATCTTTAGGCAATGTTATTTCTCCGCTAGAATTATTAAATCAATTTGGACTAGATCAAACTAGATATTTTTTGATGAGAGAAGTTCCATTTGGACAAGATGGAAATTTCTCAAAATTAAATATGGTTACCAGAATTAATGCCGATCTATCAAATAATATTGGAAATTTAGTACAAAGAACGTTGTCAATGATTGTAAAAAATTGTGATGGAAAAGTTCCAAAGGTTGATTCTTTTACTGAGGAAGATCAAATATTACTTAATGCGGCAAGGATAACTATAACGGATAAAAATTCTAAAAATAGGATAGATGAGTTAGTTTCTGAATGTAAATTTGATTCTATTATAAAAGATATAGTTGCGATTAGTTCAAAAGCTAATGAATACATAGACATGCAAGCTCCTTGGCAATTAAAAAAGGAAAATATTAATAGAATGAATACGGTTTTATATGTATTGCTAGAATCAATAAGATGCATAGGGATAATGTTGCAGCCATTTATTCCAAATTCGGCAAGTAAAATTCTTGATCAAATAAATGCCCCTAAAGATAAAAGAATGTTTATTCATCTTACAGAAGAATTTTCATTAGAATCTGGTGCGTTATTAAATAAGCCAGAAGGTATATTTCCAAGATTAGATCCAGTTAAAATTGGGGTAACAAATTAGTTATGTTGGTAGATACGCACTGTCATTTAAATTTTCCAGAATATAAAGATAATTTTGTAGATGTTTTGCTTAGAGCCAAAAACAGCAAAGTAGATATTATGCAAACAATATGTACAAGAATGTCTGAATTTTCTAGTATTCATAATATTACAAAACTATATGATAATATTTATTGTTCAGTTGGAGTTCATCCAAATAACGTTGAGGAAGATGAGCTGGTAAATTACGAAGAATTAATAAATTTGGGACAATTAGAAAAAGTTATAGGTTTCGGAGAAACTGGTCTAGATTACTATCGTCAAAATAGTGACCATAAAAAACAAAAACAAAGTTTTATAGAGCATATAAAAGCATCGCAACAACTGAAACTACCAGTAAT
>CAZTUN010000063.1:0-10161 GCA_964616845.1 uncultured Rickettsiales bacterium
AAATATTATATAGCCTAATCTAAGAGTGGCTCGTAGACTTTTTCACGGCAGACTTGGTAGCGGAGGAGGGAATTGAACCCCCGACACGCGGATTATGATCCCGCTGCTCTAGCCAACTGAGCTACTCCGCCAACATAAATAGTTAAGAGTCATATAAGGTTATTTGCTGAATGTGTCAAGTAGACTAGATAATAAATTCATCAACTGCATTTTCTCGATTAAATAAATATAAGATAAGAGCGGCTCTAATCCACATGCCGTTGCGTTCTTGCTTCCAATATACAGCTCTAGGATCTTTATCTACGGCTACGGAAATTTCATTTCTTCTAGGCAAAGGATGCATAATTATACAATGATCTTTTAAAAGAGAAAGATGATCCTCAGTTAAATTAAATCTGGAGAAATCTTCTTTTTTTGATTCAGAGCTTTCGTCATGTTCGTCCTGAATCCTTGTCGCATAAATTGCATCTGCATTCTTAATTCCAGATATAAAATCATCCATTATTGTATAGCTTACATTTTGACTATCAAGGAAATCAAGAATGTCTTGATTCATAGCAAAATTAGAAGGAGAAATAAAATTTATATGCACTTTCTTATAGAGAGCAAGCAGGTAACTTAATGATCTTACGGTACGACCACGCTTTAAATCTCCAATCATAGCGTAAGTTTTATTCTCTATACCACCTATATTCTTAAACTCACTATTTATAGTATAAAGATCAAGTAGAGCTTGAGTTGGATGTTGATCTTTTCCAGAACCTCCGTTGATTACAGGAATTGGTCTTTGCGCATAAGAATTTAAAACCCAAGCGGCTTTTTCAGCAAACCCCGCGTCATGATGCCTTGCTATAATTAAGTCAACATAGCTTGAGAATGTGCGTATGGTATCTTCGGCAGATTCTCCTTTTATTTCTGAAGAGGTACTTGCGTCTCTTATTTCAGTAGTTTGAATACCTAAGATTTGGCAGGCATTAAGAAAAGACATAAATGTTCTAGTAGATGGCTGAACAAAAAACAGCATAGCCCGTTTATCACTTAAAAGACTCTTAAGAAAGCTATTGCCACGGTGAGATTTACTGATGGTACGAATTTTATCAGCTAAGACAAACAGCAAAGACATAAAATTTTTGTCAAACTGTTGCGCATATATTACATCAAATAATCGATCATTCCTTATAAATAAAGGAAGTTTATTAATAGTTGGTAGTGAATTAAACTCTTTCCAGCCTTGATAATTTTGCATGGTTTTGATATAATAAAATCGTTACTTTAATAATGATATAAATCCTTTAAAGCCTATACCTAAAGATATATTAATACTAGAGGATATAGGATATGAGATAGATTATATAAACTTATTTTTACTAATTGGCTAGATAATAAACAGCTAACGTGGTTTGTTGGCTAGATTTATTTATACTGATTCATCTTACATACAAAGAGGTAAGCGTTTTTTAAATTTTTGTTGACACATAGTATAACATACAGATATTTTTTAAGTTTATAGGTAATGGATTTTTTCTGTTCGATAAGTTGCTTTAGGAAAACGTACTTATTTTAAGTAACTGAATTGGAAAATTTAAAAATATATTAAAGGAGTTTTAGTTTATGGGTTTTGTTTCAGGAATTAAATATAGGGAATTAATTGTAGTAGTAACATTGTTGCTAGCTACTGTGTTTTCACTTTTTCCACTAGAAGTTTTGGCACAAACTACTAGTTCTTCTGGCTCAACAAGCGTTAGCGATCCTGGAAGTTTAGAGGGAACTGTTTGTAACGTTGTAAGTGCAATGCAAGGACCTATAGCCCGTGGTATAGCGGCATTGGCAATTATTTTCTTAGGCTTTTCACTATTCTTAGGAAAAATATCTTGGGGTATAGCATTAGCATTAGCAATTGGTATAGGTGCGGTATTTGGAGCTAATCAAATAGTTAGCTTAGTTGGTGGTGCTGGTAGATCTTGCAGCAGTTCATAAACGTAAGTATATCTTTTTATTCAAGTGTTTTTACTATGAAAGGGCTTAACTTGCTGTTGCGGTTAAGCCTTTTTCTATTACTATTGGTCTATTTGTTAAATAATCACTTTAGTTCTTAATAAAAAATTAAGAATCTATAGTTAAAATAATACTATCTATTAAGAAGATTTATGTCTTTAAGCAGGTAGTATTATATGGGAAAAGAGCTTGATTATAATGATAGAGAAGAAGAGCTAGATAGTGAAAATTATTCTAGTAAGGCTGGTGATGCCGTTTCGCAAGGAATGTATAATTTAGAAAATATATCTAATCAAATTACCCCACCACAATATAAAAAACGTAGAAAAAGTGCGTATAGTGATATTCCAACTACGCAATTAATAGAAATGATAGCAGAAAGTAAGGCTGCTGCAGAAGAAGAAAAAAGCAATACTACTTCACCAGCATTAGTAGGTGCTGGATTAGGCTTACTTGCTTTTTTAGTTATTCCTGTGAGCTTGTTTGCAGGAGTTATAGTATTTGCATTACCAGCAGCATATTTTATTTCTAAGGCTGCAGGAGCATATGACAGGGCGGGTAAACATGCAGAATATGCAAATCAATTAGAAAGAGAATTAAACAGTCGCGGTGAAGAAGAAATAGAAGAGGTTATAACAAGACCAGAACGACCAAATATACCAGTTTTGCCGCCTTATAAACAGTCTGCAAAAAATTATTTAGCGGATAAAACTCCATTAGAAAATCAAACTCAATTGGAAGAAAAAAATACTAGTAATTTAGCCTTATCTACTCATTCTACTCAAACTCATAGTTTAGCTGCTCAGGAAGAACAAAAATCTTCACCTATACTTGCTAGTGGCACTATAACTCAGACATATCCAAAAACGTTAGACAATCAAGTAAGATCGAATAATACTACTACAAATTCTAGGGTTGAAATTGTTAATGAAAAAGAAAAATATAATACAGTTGATATACCTTCGGTATCTAAAGAAATAAAACAAGATTTATCCCAATTAGTAACTATATCTAAAGGGGATCATTCTCCGCAAGAGATTGAAAATATAATAAAAAAAGTAAATGATAACGTTGAAAAAATATTAAAGATATTAGAAGAAATAAATAATAAATTATCAAAGGAAAATATATCTTCTGCTAACTCTAATACTATTGCAGAAATAAGTAATAATATTGCTTCGATTGGACAAGATTTAGCAAAACAATTTCACGAAAAGGTTAAACCAGCTGAGTTAAGTGCAACTAATCATAATGAGGAATTAGGAAGAGCAGGTCGATTATTTAGCTCATTGGAACAAACTAGTAGTCAAATAATTTCTAAAACAAATAGCTTAGAAGAAAGTAGCATCAATAATCCTTTATATGAAACTATATCTGCTTTTGATAAGAGGGCGGAAGAAACGCAAACTAGAGAATCGTCAAAAGTAGATAATGGTTATATGACTATTGCACCTGCTGGTAATGAGCGCAAGCAAGATAGTGGAAATTATTTAGAAATAGATGCAAAAGATACTGATTATCTTGAAGTAAATGAAGACAAATCTAATCAGTATATAAAGCAAGGAACAGATATAGTAGAAAACAATAAAGGTATTACTTCTGTAGGCAATCCTTTATATTCATATATACTTGCTTCAAATAAAAAGTCAGACGAAGCGCAAACTAGAGAGCCACAAGAAGTAGATAATAGCTATATGACTATTGCTTCTGCTGTTAGTGATCGCAAACAAGATAATGGAGATTATTTAGAAATAGCTGCTAAAGATGCTGATTATTTTGAAGTAAATGGATATAAACCTCAGCCATTAGAAGCTCAAGATTATATGGAAATAGCACAAGAATCTAGAAATCTACCAAAAGATTTTGGTTATGCGGAAGTAAAAGGAGATGAATCTAATAAGGACATAAAACAAAGAGCAGATGGAGCAGAAAAGAATGAAGGCATTGATTCTGCAAGCAATCATTTATATTCATCTATACTTGCTTCAAATAAAAAGCCAGACGAAGCGCAAACTAGAGAGCCTAGATCGGAAGATACTCAAGTTTATTTGGAAATAGAGTCATTAGAAAATTTGGCGAGCGTTAGTGAAATTATCCCAGAACAATTAATAAAATACAATATAAATATTTTAAGAAATCTTAATAATAAAATTAAAGAACTTTCTAATATAGAAGATGATTCAAGATTTAATGATGAAAAAAGCAAGCTAAGAGTACAAATAGATAAAATCAAAGAATTAGTAAATAGTGAAAGACAATTACTGGAGAATAATAATTTTTCTAAAATAGAGAGATCTCTTAAAGAGATAGAGGTAAGAATAGTAAATATAGATAATTATATTTTTAATTCTCAAGATGAATACGAAACGCAAACTAGAGAATCTAAAGAACATATAGCAAAAGAAAATACTGGTGATATGACTATTACACCTGCTGTTAGTGATCTCAAGCAAGACAATGGAGATTATTTAGAAATAGCTACTAAAGATGCTGGTTATGTTGAAGTAAATGGATCTAAACCTCAGCCATTAGAAGCTCAAGTTTATATACAAATAGCACAGGAATCTAGAAATCTACCAAAAGATTCTGCTTATATGGAACTTGCTGAAAATCAGGCTAATAGAGAACAAGGAACATATATAGAGTTGCAAGAAGAATCTAGTGAAACAATTTATCAACAGCCTAGAAGTAGTCAAGGTGGCATATATGAGGAGTTACCAGTCTCTAGAGTTACAGAACCAGAGCATATATATGGAAAACTTATAGAAAATGAAGTTATTTATGATGATATTCCAGAACAATATAAGCAAAATTTAACAGATAAATCTTTAAAAGATCAAGGTTACATGACTATTGTAGCCTCTAATGCAATTGCAAGAGATTCTGGTTATGTTGAACTTGCTGAAAATCAGGTTAATAGAGAACAAGGAACATATATAGAGTTGCAAGAAGAATCTAGTGAAACAATTTATCAACAGCCTAGAAGTAGTCAAGGTGGCATATATGAGGAGTTACCAGTCTCTAGAGTTACAGAACCAGAGCATATATATGGAAAACTTATAGAAAATGAAGTTATTTATGATGATATTCCAGAACAATATAAGCAAAATTTAACAGATAAATCTTTAAAAGATCAAGGTTACATGACTATTGTAGCCTCTAATGCAATTGCAAGAGATTCTGGTTATGTTGAACTTGCTGAAAATCAGGTTAATAGAGAACAAGGAACATATATAGAGTTGCAAGAAGAATCTAGTGAAACAATTTATCAACAGCCTAGAAGTAGTCAAGGTGGCATATATGAGGAGTTACCAGTCTCTAGAGTTACAGAACCAGAGCATATATATGAAGAAATTGCGGATCATGAATACGAAACTATAAGTGAGCAGCCGCAACGACAAGAAATGGTAAAAAAAGGTAAAGTATTGGATAAAAGTGATGAAGAAAATAGTATATATATATCACAAGTAGATTTAGACAGAGCTTCGCAAGAGTCATATAAAGAAGTTATGCAAGATAATTTTAGGATACCAAATTTAATTTATGAGCCTAGTAGGGGCAATTCTGAATTGCCTAAATACGAAGAAATATCTAGTAGAGATAGTTTTATAAGTAAGCAAATAACAGGACATAAGCCATCAACATACATGACTTCTGTTAGAGTTTATGGGTTAGATATAAATTCTCACACAATTTGTTAAGAAATTATTAAGTATTAATTCATATAATTAAAATAGGCTGTAGAATAACATTATAATAAATGGAACTTTATGATTGTAGATTTAGATAGAAAAATAGATGAGGCATTTTTTTTGGTGCATTTACCTAGTACAGGTTTATTAACAAGAGAGACTCAATTTAGAGAAGATATAGATGATCTTTCTAAAATAGGATCTCAAATTGCAGGGGCTAGAATAGAACCAAATTTGCCAAGTTTAGAAAAATAGTTTAGGCATACTAAAAAAATGAAATTATTAAGTTCTTAGAATATGGCAGAAGATTTACCAGAAGTTAATTCAAAACCACTGACGCAAGACTTTTATAAACATAAAGGTTGGATAAAAAACTTAGTTGATTTTTACAGTGAAAAAAAAGTTCTACCAAGAAAAGTTCTCCAAAAACCTATAGAAATTTTATGTTCAAACATTATGGATGTAATATTAATTAATCTTAATTGGCCACAAGATACGCATAGTTTGTTTAAACAAGCTGTAGGACCATTATGGGATCCAGCAGAGTACAGAGAGAAGATTTATGATAGTTTTAAAAAAAGAGCTATAGATGAAAATGAGCCTAGGCTAGATAGGATTGCAGAATCGTTGCTATATATCAGATCATTATTTGAACAAGATCTTGGTTATATAGAAAAGAACTTAGCAAAGGAAGTTGAAATGGTAAATGGCGATACAAAAACACTAGCTGTAGGATTGCAAATAGTAACTAGAGCTCATGTTAACCAAGTAATTAAGATGCTGGAAAAACGCTAAGAATTAAAATTTTTAATATTAATTAATTTTTTCTTATAAGAGAATGCGATTAGAATAATATAATAAATTGGAGCATGAATATGTCAGAAGACGAGAATAAAAATTCTGGATTAAGCTCTTCTCTTAGTAAAGAAGAAATAGATGGATATTTATTATATTTGGTTAGAAACAACCCAGAATTATTTGCCCAGATTATTTCTGGATCAGTTATTTTAGGTAATATAGGAGATTCTTTATCAGGTAATGTAAACGCAGTAAAAGAACTTCTATCCCCAAATAATATAGAGCAAAATAATATAGCAAAACGTGAAAGCGATAACGCAAGTAATCAAAAAGAACAAGAAGAACAGTTACTTATTAATTTAACAAAAGAAATAGATAAGATAGATGCTTTAATAGAGAATTTATTGTCTGAAATAACGCAGAATATAGAACAAGGTAAAGAAATAAGCGGGTTATTAGGCAAACTTTCTGGATTGCAATTAGTTGCTTCTGGATTGGTTCAGGCAGTTCTTAGGGTGAATAATATTTCTGGAGTTAATATATCTGGAGAGGTTGCTTCAAAAGTAAGATCTTCTGTAGCGGAACTGCAAAATGGTACAGTACCATTAAATAATATTAAAGAATATATGTATAAAAATGATAGTGATATTGCTTTTGTTGGAATGAATGGAGTTTTAAAAGAAGAATCTCAGGATCAAAAAGATGCGATTCCTAGTGATAATTTATTATTATTTTTAGTTTCTTTATTAGATAAGAAGATGGAGGAATCACTAACTAATATTACACAAGATATAACAGCTACTGTAGTAGAAGAATTAAAAAATATAGGCAGTAATGTATTTAATAGCTCAAAAGAATCTCGTTTAGATATAAATAAAGAAGCTATGAATACTATTGAAGAAGTTATAAAAGTTAATTTGCAAGATTCTATAATGGCGTCCTCTAATAATAATAAGCATTTACTGCAAGAGGTAGAGACTAGAATTAGAAAATCTTTGGAAAATAATATAATTCATAAAAATAATAATCCAAATATTGAAGATTTGACAAATATAGTATCTGAGATAAGTGAAAAAGTTATTAGTAGAACGATCAAGAACAAGCATAATGAAGAGATAAGTGATATTAGTAAAAAAGATTATCATAAGAGAGATTTATTGTGGGTCGAAGAAGAACAACAAAAAGAAGGTAGTGTTGACTTCGGTATCGCAGGCTTATTTGAAAGAGAAGAAAATATAGCAAATAATCAACAAGACAGAACTTCAGAAAAAGAGTCTAAAAAGCAGCATGCTATTAATAAAATGAGTATAGAAGAAATCGAAGTAATGGAAAAAAAGATTGAATTAAGAAAGAATAAGAAAGAATTTAATGCAGTTGCTGTTGATGAAGATAAATATATTGGAATAGCTGAGATGTTTTCTGAAGATAAAAAAGAAGACAAAGATACTAAATGGCAGGATATTTTATCTAGTAAACAACCTAATCAGGGATATGAAAGATAAATAATTTATTTGGACTATTTAAGGAATAAGCTCTTTTTATTAGATAGTAAGCATTGGACATAGAGTAGTAATTGTGTTAGTAATTGGAATGTCTATAGCGTTCCAAAAACTTTAGGTTTTACTCTTATATGGAGAATTTGCATGTTTAGAATTGGTGAGTTGCTAATTATACTAGTTCTGGTTTTTATCATTTTTGGTGCAGGAAAGCTCCCTAATGTAATGGGTGAAATAGGTAAAGGTATTAGAAATTTGCGTTCTGGTCTAGATGGTAAAGACGATAAAAATCCAGAAAATGAAAGTTCTGAAGAGCCAAAGCACATAGATAAGAAATGATTATTATTTGTAATATTTAGTAATAATATGTCATTTGTCTAAATAAGACACCTTGTCTTATATTTAACCATAATAAATTAGGTTAGTTTAAGATTTTAGGGTTTTTTATGTTTTTTTATCAAAGAACTATAGCAAACAGTATTTCATGCTCTGGCATCGGATTGCATAGCGGTGAGCCAGTAACAATTACTTTTTTGCCTGCACCAGAAGATACTGGAATAGTATTCAGAAGAGTTGATGTTAATAATAAATCTAACCTTATTGCCGCTAACTATCTTAATGTAAAAGAAACTACTCTATGTACGGCTTTAGAAAATAAAGATGGGGTGAGAGTTTCTACAATTGAACATTTAATGGCCGCCTTCTGGGGCTGTGGAATAGATAATTGCATTATCGAAATAAATGGATCAGAAGTTCCAATTATGGACGGCAGTTCTGAGCAGTTCGTGTTTATATTGGAGTGTGCGGGTAAAGTTGAGCAAGCTAAGATGCGTAAAGTAATAGAAGTGTTAAAAGAAGTTAAAGTCTCTAGTGAAAATGGTAGCGAATCAATATCCATATCTCCATCGGAAGGGTTTTCTATAGGATTTGAGATAGACTTTGCAGATAGTTTGATATCTTATCAGAAAGGTCACTTTGACGTAAAAGAATTGTCTTTTAAAAATGATATATCGAGAGCTCGTACTTTTGGATTTGTAAGAGATGTAGATTATTTACGTTCTAGGGGATTGTTAAAGGGCGGCTCTTTAGACAATGCAATAGTTGTTGATGGTTACAAAGTTCTTAATCAAGAAGCATTAAGATATGAAGATGAGTTTGTACGCCATAAAATATTAGATTGTATAGGGGACACTTATTTGGCTGGCGGTCATCTAAAAGGACATGTAAAGGGTATAAAATCTGGTCACGCCTTAAACAATAAGTTGCTTCGTGAATTATTTAATCAAAAAGATGCATGGCGAATTATTCAAGATAATAACATATTGCAATAATATCTAATGATTACCTTATTTGATCTCGTTTAATAATTCAATGCTTTTAGATTCAACTATATTTTCAAGTTGTAATAGATATTCTTTGTTTGTTAGATTTGAGGGAAGAGGAGGTAGGTAGTGGATTATAATTCTGCCCTTTGGCTTAGTAAATTGTCCTTTACCCCAAAAATATCCAGAATTCAAAGCTACAGGAATAATTGGAAAGCTATTAGCACTTTCTTTATAAATCATTGCAATTCCAGGGTGATAACGTGGTTTATCATATAATTTTGTTCTAGTTCCTTCAGGAAATATTATTATATTGCAATTAGATTTAACTCTATCGTTTACTTGAGAAATCATAGACCTTAATGCGCTAGCTCCGCCAGATCTATTTACAGCAATCATTTCCATAGCTTTTAAGTATCTGCCAAAGAAGGGAACTTTTAGTAATTCTTCTTTTAATATATAGCAAGGATTAGGTAATATTTTAAGAAAGATAATGGTTTCCCAAGCTGATTGATGTTTGCTTGCTAGAACATAACCTCCAGATTTAGGAAGATTTTCTTGTCCTCGTTCTTCATAAGTTATACCTGTTATTATTTTTAAAGCATAAATTATTCCAGATGACCAAACTAATCCTGCAAATTTTGCCGTTTTTGCCTTAGTAAATAGTAAAGGGATTTGAACAATGCAGCAAACAGCAGTCCAAATATAGAAGAACAAATTAAATAGCAAGGAACGTATAAATAGTATCATTCTTATAACTCGTAAGACCAATAAAATTGCTTAAGCTAGTTGATTGTCTAATTTTTTAGAATAAAAATAAAAAAAAAATTTATTTATTTTTATTCTAATAATTGCAGA
>CAZTUN010000064.1:0-10071 GCA_964616845.1 uncultured Rickettsiales bacterium
GCTTTAGGAGAATAGTTTATTAAGAAAGAAATATTAATAACATGATAAGTATGAATTTCACAATAAACTTTCATTTCACGAATTCTTCGTGCAATTAGTTGTGTAAATTGAGAACCAAAGTCTATGATTAATAATTTTTCGGTCATATAAATAATGTTTTTAAGTTAAATATTTTCTATCATAACATCGACGATAAATTTTTTATCATCAGTTAATTTGCTTATGTTAAATTTACTGTCATCTTTGTTTAATCTATAATTCTTAGCAGCTGCTACATTACAAAGATCTTTAATAAAACCACTGATATTTAATTTATTTGTACTATTGGAATTGATACAAATATAAGTAAGAGGAGCTTTTAAAGATAGGTTATTTTCAGCTTTAATTTTGCGAATAGTGTTTAATATAGTGATGCAATCAGCACCATTAGTTATTGCATCATTATTAATTAAATATTCTTCTAATTTTGGCCAAGTACCACAGCTATGAATTGAATGATTGATAGCATCTAGTTTATTTTCAAAAATAGCATGATATAATTCTTCAGTTATATGTGGAACAAATGGTGCAAATAATCTTAATATTCCGTCTAAGCAATGATAAATAGTGTAAACTGCACTTAATTGCTCTTGTATAGTAATATCAGAATTTTCTCCATAAACTCTTACTTTTACTAATTCTAGATAATTATCACAAAAATCATTCCAGAAAAAATCTTCAACTGCTTGTCTTGCATTACAATATTCGTATTTTTCAAATTCTTCGCCAGCAATTTTAACTGCAATAGCAAGTTTACTTAATATCCAGATGTCTAGCTCTTGGTTAATTAAGCCAGAGTTTATATCAAGGATAGGAGTTTGTGGTGCTTTAGTAATTTTATCCAAATGTATTGCAGCAAATTTTGTAGCATTCCATAATTTATTGATAAGTTTTTTACCGATTTTTAGTACGTCTTCTGAGTATGATGTATCTGCACCAAGTCTAGAAGTCGATGCCCAGAATCTAACAACGTCTGCTCCTTTTTCTTCGATTAAATCTACAGGAGTAATAACATTGCCTTTAGATTTACTCATTTTAGTTTTATCTGCAGCTAAACACCAACCAGAAATCATTAAATTTTTCCAAGGTATATTATCTTCATGAAGATGTGCTTTTACTATAGTGTAAAATGCCCAAGTTCTAATTATTTCGTGAGCTTGTGGTCTTAGATCAGCAGGAAATAAAGCCGCGTGTCTTTTATAATCTATAGAATATTCTTGACTTATAGCTTTAGAACTTAGTTGTGGAGATATAGAGCTTGTTGCCCAAGTATCCATTACATCTGGTTCTGGGTCTACTTCATCTTTGTTATAACCAACTGGTAAGTCAACTAGTGGGTTAACAGGAAGTTGTTCTGGTGTTGCAACTAATATTTTTCCTTCTTCGCCTTGGCGCTTGGAATACCATACAGGGAATGGCACGCCAAAATAACGCTGCCTACTAATGCACCAGTCCCAATTTAGTCCATCAATCCATTGCTCAATTCTTATACGCATGAAGTCTGGATTCCAGTTGCATTGGTTAGCTTTATCTTTTAAAGCTTTTTTATGAGATAAAACATTTATAAACCACTGATTAGTTGGTATTATTTCAAGAGGACTACCAGATCTTTCTGCGCATTTTACTGCATGGGTGATTTCTTCTTGCTTAATAAGTAAATTATTTTCTTGTAATAAAGCGATAATTTTCTCACGTGCATTAACTATCTTTAAGCCGTTAAGCTGAACAAATATTTCCTTCGCTTTATCTAAATCTATGCAATTATTAGAATTTAAATTAGAAACCTTATCGTTATTTTGGAATATAATTTCATCTTCTTTATCACTTTGAAATAAAACTCTGATTTTGGCATATTTGTCTAAAGAAAGTCTAGTAAGTAAATTGTGCTGTCTCCACCAATTTATATCGGTTTCATCACCAAAAGTACAGCACATTACAAGACCTGTACCTTTTTCCATTTTTACATTTGTGTCACTAAGTAGAGGAACTTTTACTCCAAATAAAGCAGTAATTGCTGTTTTTCCGCTTAAGTTTTTGTATCGCTCATCATCTGGATGATAAAATACTGCAACACATGATCCTAACAATTCTGGTCTTGTTGTTGCTATGACAAGTTCTTTTCCTGTCTCAAGACAAGAAAAATTTATATAATTCATTTTTGATTTAAATTCTTTGTCTTCTACTTCAGCTTGAGCTATAGCAGTTTGATCAATAGGATCCCAAAACATTGGCTGCAACTTTCTATAGAGTTGATTTTTGTGATATAGATCAAGGAAAGACATTTGCGATATTTTTCTACTATCTCTACTTATGGTAGAGTATGTTTGCTTCCAATCTACACTTAGGGCAACAGACTCGAATAATTTTTTAAATTCTACTCTAGCCTCGGCAGCAACTTCTTCGCATAATTTTATAAAATCCTCACGCGATAAATCAGTAGCACGAACCTTCTTAGTTTTTTCAACGAGGCGTTCGGTTGGAAGTCCATTATCATCAAAGCCCATAGGATAGAAGACATTCTTGCCTTTCATTCGCATATATCTGGCGATAAAATCGGCTTGAGTATAAGAATAGATATGACCCATATGCAATAAGCCGGAAACTGTTGGAGGAGGTGTGTCTATAACAAAGTTTTTGTTACGATCATAATTTTCCTGCCAAGCATAAGTTTGTTGTTCTTCCCACTTATTCTGAAGGCGTTTTTCTACTTCTTTATAGTTATATTCTTGCGGTAATGGTTTCATATTATTTTAGAATAATATTATTGGTTACTTTGCAAATGCCATTATAAAAATAGGCAAATTCATTAATGCTTATGTAGATATATAACTAATATAGCCAATCAAGTAATAATTTACCGAAAAATGGTAATTTAAAAGCTAAAAGACTATAATATAATTGTTATATCATAATTTATATAGCAGCGTTTTAACGCTTAAATCAAGCTATGGCAATTAAAAAATCAAATAGATAAAAAAACCAAGCATGGCTTTAAATGTAAAGCACTGTAATATATGCTTTTATTGGAAGTATTCCTTTCTCTAGAAGGGCATTTTAAATCCTGGAGGAAGACCAAGGTCGCTCATAGATTGTGACATTAAACTGGAAGAATCTTCATCAGCATTTTTTTTAGCTTGATTAAAAGCAGCAATAATAAGGTCTTCTAGCATTTCAACATCTCCAGAAGAAAATAGGCTAGGGTCTATTTTAACTTTTATTATATCTCCCTTGCCATTAACTGTTATTTTAGCCATTCCTCCGCCAGAAGCCCCTTCGTAAAGCTTTTCTGCTAGTTTTTGTTGGGTCTCTTCAAGCCTTTTTTGCATTTTTTGGGCTTGTTTCATCATTTGTTGTATATTCATTTTGCTAATAACTCCTAAAATTATTCACTAACTTTTGTAACAATTGCACCCGGAAAAAGCTCAAGTATTTTAGCAACTTCAGGATGGTTTGTAAATTCTTGCTTAATTTTCTCTTCGTTAATCATGCGTATCTGGTTAAGACTAGCCTGACCTCTCTCTTTAGATACAATAATTAACCAAGGATTGCTAGTCCATTTTGTTAAAGATTGGCTAATTCTTTGACTAAAATTGCTTGGTAGTGATTCAGAAAGGCGTAACTCAATTCTACCTTGCTGAAATTTTACTAAGTTAACTTCATTTAGTAGCCAACTATATAAAAGAATTTCACCATTTTTTTTAAATAACTCAACTGCAGCTTCAAAACTTGTAATAGTTAGCAAATCATTTGTAGTCGCTTGTAGTTGGATTTGCTGATTTAGCTCTATTTCTTGGGCTAATAGGTTGTTACCAATAGTTATAGATTCATTTTTTTTAATCAAAGAAGAGGAGTTAATCTTTTGAGAGGAATAATTTCCTTCTAAATGATTAATAATTTTTGCAGGAGATGGAAGATCGCTCATGAAAGCTATTTTTATTAAGAGCATTTCAGCTGCTATTAGGTCAATAGGAGCTTTATTTATTTCGTCTATACTGTTAATAATTAGTTGCCAGCAGCGAGTAAGGTAACTTAAATCTAATTGATTACTAAGTTTTTTTATAACTGCGAATTCTTCTTCGCTTAAATAACTTGGGCATGAGAAATTTTGATAAGTTTTAACCTTGCTAATAAGGTAAACCAGCTCAAGCATATCTTGAATTATTAATAAAACATCATTACCAAGATTATATATCTGATTTAATATATCTATAGATTCTTTTATATTTCCACTGCTTACAGAACTATATAAATCTATTATTTTACTGCGATCGCTTAATCCTAGCATATTAACAACAACATCATAAGTAAGATTGCCATTGCAATGAATAATTGCTTGATCAAGTAAGGATAATGCGTCTCTTACTGATCCTTGAGCAACTTTAGCTATCAATGTTAAGGAAGCAGTATCGGAAGTTAAATTTTCTTTATTATAAATATTTTTCAGATGGTTAGTTAGGCTATCAACATCTATTCTTCTTAAGTCGAAACGCTGGCAACGCGATAATATTGTTATAGGGATCTTACGAATCTCTGTAGTTGCAAAAATAAATTTTACATGGGAAGGTGGTTCTTCAAGGGTTTTTAATAATGCGTTAAAAGCATTTTTTGAAAGCATGTGTACTTCGTCTATTATATAAATGCGGTATTTAGCCATAGAAGGTGAGTAAGAAACATTATCTATTATTTCTCGCATATCATCTACACCAGTACGACTTGCTGCATCAATTTCAAGTATATCGGGGTGACTTGATTTGGTTATTGCTGAGCAATTACTACATTTTCCACAAGCTTCAAAATTATCATTAATATTTTGTAAGTTAGAGCAATTTAAGACTTTGGCAATTATTCTTGCGGTTGTTGTTTTACCAATTCCTCGTATGCCAGTTAGAAGAAAGGCATTAGCAATTCTATTTTGTTTAATTGCATTGCTGAGAGTCCGTACCATAATTTCTTGTCCTATCATGTCGGAGAAGTTTTTAGGACGATATTTATTAGCTAGGACTAAATAGGGTGTGTTAGTTGAATTTTCCAAATTAAAACCTATCAATCTAATGAGATATGTATCTATTAAATATAATAAAAGGACTAACCTACAACCCGCCGTAATGCATACGACTGCTTCATTTCTGACCTGGTCGGATTTTGCATAACTAAACGCCTATAAGTTAGTCCAGTTGGTCAATTTAACCAAAAATGCTTTTTATTCAAGCTAAACTTTCAATAATTATAGATTTTATTTAAAGTAAATGATAAACCCTAGAGTTAAAAAGTTATTTTTTTGGGGGAAACATGTTTGAGCAAAGATTGCAAAAATTAAGGCATATACTATACGATTACGATATAGAAGGATATATAGTCCCTTCTACTGATCCTTATCAAAATGAAACTCCGCCAGAAGGTTATCAGAGATTAAAATGGCTTACTGGCTTTACTGGTTCTTATGGATTAGCAATAATTTTAGGAGATCGTGCGGCATTCTTTACCGATGGGAGATATATATTGCAAGCACGTCAAGAAATTAACAATTCTGATTATGAAATATTTAATTATAAAGACAAAAAACCATGGGAGTGGCTAAATAATGATGAGATAAATATAGGATATGATCCTATGCTCCATTTAAGAGAGCAGATTATTAATTATGCTAAATCAACACCAGTTGAATTTAATTTAATCGATAGATTATGGTATGAAAGACCTGAGTTACCATCTTCTAAAATTATGTCTCATTCTGTACAATTTACAGGAATGGAAGCTGAAGACAAAATTAATTTAGTAGTTGAGGCAATAAAAAAACATAAAACAGAAGCTGCTATTATTACTTCGCCTGATTCAATTTGTTGGCTCTTAAATGTAAGAGGAAGTGATGTTCCATATACTCCTTTAATATTAGGATATGCTATAGTTTATATAGATGGTAGTGTTGAGTGGTTTGTTGAGAATTCTCGTAAATCAGATGTTTTGGTTAAGAATGTAACTGTTTATTCACGTAATTTAATGGTAAAGAGAATTGAACAATTAAGAGCCGTACCTGTATTGATGGATACAAAAATAGCTCCTATATGGTTTCTTAATCATTTAGATAACGTTGTTGATGGTCAAGATCCTTGCTTGTTAGCAAAAGCATGTAAAAATGCCACCGAAATTAATGGAATAAAAAATGCACATATTAGAGATGGAGCAGCAGTTACAAAATTTTTATGCTGGCTTGATCAAAATTTAGGCAAGAATAAAATTACAGAAATCACTGCAGCCAATAAATTAACTGAATTTAGAAGAGAGAATGAGCATTTTGTAATGCCGAGTTTTGCAACAATATCAGGATTTGCAGAACATGGAGCAATAGTTCATTATCATGCTAACGAAGAATCAGATGCAGAAATATTAAAAGATAATATATATCTTTTAGATTCTGGAGGTCAGTATAATGACGGGACTACTGATATAACAAGAACTATTGCAACAGGAAAGACTACTAAACAGCAAAGAGAGCATTTTACTTTAGTACTAAAAGGACATATTGCTCTTGCGGAAGCTGTTTTTCCTCATGGTACTACGGGATCTGCTTTAGATGTTTTAGCTCGGCAATATTTGTGGCAATATGGTTTAGATTATGATCATGGTACGGGACATGGAGTAGGTTGTTTCTTAAATGTTCATGAAGGTCCACAAAGAATTAGTAAATTTGCTAATAATATAGCCTTACTTCCAGGAATGATAATTTCTAATGAACCTGGTTATTACTTAGAAGGAGAATATGGAATTAGAATAGAGAATCTTATTATGGTTGTAGATAGAGGCGATGGTTTTTATGGGTTTGAAACCTTAACTTTTGCTCCGATAGATAGTAGATTAATAGATTATCAATTATTGAGTGATTTAGAAAAAGATTGGTTGCATAGTTATCATGAGCAAGTTAAAGCTTGCTTAAAGCCATTATTAAGTTTTGAAGAAAAAAGATGGCTAGAAAATTTATGTAGCTTTAGAGGTTGGTGCTTATCTCATTAGGCTATTATTTGCGAGATATTATTGGGGTAGGTATGCCATTATGTGTATCTACAATTTGCTGTACTAAATCCCAATTTATTTTATCTTCAGATGAGGTTAGTTTTATTATATCATCGTAAATACCATAGGCATTAATGGCTGTGGTGATGGGAGAGTTATTTTCATAAATGTGATCATTTTGTTGTTGTGTTGGTGAAACTTGTAGGTAAAGAATATTATCTTTCCAAGTAAGCGCATAAAAATTATCAATAATATTTACAGGGGTATTCTTATCAACTTTACTAAAGAGCAATTCTATATCCTCTGGAAACATTCTAATACAGCCATGGCTAGATCTAGAGCCTATACCATTTGGTTTATTTGTTCCGTGAATAGCTATATTAGGAAGTTTTAGATATATTGCATATTGTCCCATTGGATTATCAGGACCTGCTGGAACTATTTTTGGCAAATCTGGGTCTTGCGCTCTTATAGAGGCGGGAGGTGTCCAAGTTGGATCTTTGCGTTTCCACGTAATATAAGTTTTTCCAATAGGAGTTTGCCAACCATCTCGACCAATACCAATTGGAAAACTAAGTACCGTCTGTTTATCGATAAAATAATATAAACGTAATTGGGATAAATTTATAACAATCCCCTTGCGTTCAACATTTGGTAAAATATATGATTTTGGTATTGAGATTACAGATCCAGCTTTTGGTGACCAAGGATCTATACCTGGATTTGCGGCAAGCATTTCTGTAATTCCAACATCAAATTTTCTAGCAATTTGATAGAAGTTGTCATCTTGATTAACTATGTAATCTGTTGGCTGTCCAATTATATTGCTATCAACTTTAAACACCGAAGCTACAGCATGTCTTTGATAGATATTAAAGACCAATAATGCGTAAAATATGATATTTTTTAAATTTGGCACGATTTTTTAAACAAAATAGTTATAATTGCTTTGCATCTACACTAATAGCTAAAACTTAAGTAAATAATATAGCATATGCTTATTATAGATAATATATTATTTAATTCTATTAATATATTGCCTACCAATTATTATTGTATATTTTACAGAGTATATGTATATATTTGCCTTAATTAAGCTTAACAATTTCTTTAATAGTATATAGGGTATTATAATGAAAAAAGTAAAAAAATTATTAGTGGTATTTTTTGCCATTAACATTCTTCTTTCATCTTGTGGAAGAGATATGAATTCTAATGTTTATACTAGTAGTGCTCCAGTAGGAAAAGTTCTTGAAGGTGTGGTAGTTTCAGCACGTCCCGTAAAGATTAAAGACAACGATAAACTACAAGACAATACTTTAGGAATGGTTGTTGGTGGTCTAGCTGGTGGCGTAGGTGGTGCGCAAATTGGAAAAGGTAAAGGTCAACTTGCTGCTGCGGCTGGGTTAGGTCTTGCTGGTGCTGCTTTAGGTGCTGTTGCTCAAGATAAACTAAGTACTTCTGATGGTATGGAGTATGTAGTAAGACTTGATTCAAGATATATAAAAAATAATCCATCTACTACTCATAAGACAACTATAAGTTATGGAGATAATTCTGTAGATCAACAAATTAAAGATTCTATAGATGTAGAGCAAACTAAAACTGACCTAATTTCTGTAGTTCAAGGTAAAGATACTGTATTTCAACCTGGTCAAAGAGTGTTGATTATTTATAATAATGATCGTCCTCGTTTGGCTGCTGCAGGGTACTAACTTTACTATTTAATGCTTAAAGAAAAAGGTATCTGTTATAAATTACAGATACCTTTTTTATTTTATGGTTAGACTTTAATCTATTATTGAATATTTTTTTGTTTAATATGAATTTCTTTTTCAGCTTTCTTTAAATCAAAACGATATTGGTTTGATTGTTGAAGCGATCCAAATATTAACAATCCCATTTCTTTTCCAGCTTCTATATCGCTAGGGTAATGCATTCCAGCTTCTATGCGGTGAAAAGCTATATTATTTGCTTTCGCATTAAGAAGGTTTGCTTTCTGTGGAAATAACTGAGTAAGTATTTTTGAATAAACTATGCTGCACGCAGTATGACCGCTAGGATAAGAAAAACTAGTGTTAGCATTACTAGATGAAATTAGGTTCTTTACAGCTTTTGGAGCGGTTTCATATGGGCGTTTTTTATGCCAGTAAATTTTAGCATTATCTACTATGTTTTTGCAGTCTTTATCAGAGCGATCAAGTAATTTGTAACTTAATGGATAATTTTCTCTAGTAAAATTTTTGCCAATTACATTTGCAACTAGATCTGGAGAAAGTATTTGTTCTTGTTGAATTTTCTTTATTTCTGGTTTGCTAATATTTTTTTGAATTTTATTGATATGAACAATTTCTTTTTGCCATTCTTTTGATCCTATGGTTGATGGTTTGGTTAGTATATTTGCGGATATTGAGCTTTTATTTAGGTAGCCTTTTTCTGATTTTTTGATGATACATTGATGAGAACAATTAGAAAGTAGGGTTAATACTAAAGTTGTTGATAATATTAGAGTATAAGGTTTTTTCATGATGATTTTATCCTTGATATTTATATTATTCAGTTGGTTATTTTAATAAATTGTTTAAATTCTCTTATTTAAAAGATAGATAAAATTTTTGTTTTATACTATAAAAAACTTGACTATTACTTTGATTTAGGCGATTTAGATGTTGCGATAAATTTGGAGATTATAATATGGGAACTAAGAACAATCCTGCAAACCGTGGAAAAGCTGAAGAAGCAAGGGTTTATAAAGGTAAAGTTGTAAAACCAGTACTTTATATTGGTAAGCACATTGGTCATGGTAATTATATGTCTGCGCAATATGAGGGCGGTGAGATAGTTACTAATGATTCTGGTGAACCAGTAAAATGGGATACAATGTAATAAAGCATATTGCTTTATTCCTTTGAATATATTGATAAAAAAGCTCGATCTTAATAACATCGAGCTTTTTTGCTAATAGCTACATAGTCTGCCGTGAAAAAGGCTACGAGCCACTCTTAGATTAGGCTATATAATATT
>CAZTUN010000065.1:0-10023 GCA_964616845.1 uncultured Rickettsiales bacterium
AATTTTGAATATCTTCACAATTATTCATCATTGCCTACCAATCTTTCATTGAATATTATAGCTAATTTAGAAGAGTTACGTCCGAGAAATTATTTAACTGCTAATAGAGGATTATTTGCTTTACCAAAATATAAAGCTTCAGAAATGGTGCGTGAAATAACATCGCCATCTTCTAGGGATATCTATAATTTATTTTTAACCGATAATATCTCCGCAAGACAAAATTCCTTAGTAAAGCTAAAACAAAGAATTATTAACGCACCATTAAACAAATCATGGACAGCAAGAGAACGAAAAGAATTTAAAAATCTTGATCATGAAAAGAACGCAAATCACATTTCCTTTATTAATAAGTCAATAACCACATTAATGCAGCATTTACCTTCTATAGTACTTTTTAGCGAGGAAGAACTCAGCGAAGTAAAAAGAATTATTAATAAAGCTTACAATAAAGGTAAAATGAGTGAAGCTTATCTAATAAATCAGGTTCATATCAGATGTCTTGATATATTTTTACATAAAAATAAAATGATTTCTGATGTTATAGATAGTGAAGACTTTAAAATGTCTTTCAATGCCATAATGCAACATAGGCCATATTATCAAAAAAAATTAAATTCTTTTGCCCAAAATATAAGAAATCTAAATATTATTGAGGCTAATTTAAAAAGAAAATTAGACCCTAAACTTTATGAAGCCAAACAAATCGCTAAAGCAACTGGAGCAATAACTACGTTAGGGGCTGAGATTGGAACTATATTTAGCCCAGCCTTCACTCTCTCAGCATTATTTCTTCCTGTAATAACCTTCGCAGGTAAAGCAGCAACTGCTGCAACATTAAAGCATATTGAGCATGAGCACAGAAGAAAAGCTTCCGTAGTAACGCATCTTGAAGAAATATCACAATCTGATCGTTTTGAAGCAATAAAAGATTTTAATATAAAAAGTAAGATTACACATTTAAGTAATCTCATTCTTGATAAAGTAATACATCACAGAAATTTTCGTAGACCATTCTTAAGTGCAATGCAAACACAAAAGAAACAATCTATCCATCAACATATAAGACATGCTATCACAAACTTATTTATAAATTATTCCATAGATAGTTACATAAACGCAGAAGATGTTATAAAACATATTTCTGATAAAATCGTAAATCATAAGCCGCCAATTATAGAAACTTCTAAAGGCATACATAGAGTAACATATAACCGTGGTATCAGTGACACACAAATTTCTCGTATATTAAGAAAAATTTGTACCGATTACGCTACTAAAAACAGATTTACTCTGCGTATAGAAAATATATTGTCTGATGCTCCCACTCAAGCTGAAAATAAATATACTGAAAAACCTGATGGATTTGTTTATAATTTTTATAATAATCATCCAAAATGGCGTGCAATTATAAATTTTATTGCTCCTACATGTTTTGCCCTAAAACCTCCTCCAGAAATTATTAACTTAGATAAACTTCAAGTTAGAATATCTAGTGACGATTTAGTAAGTAATCCGTTCTTACATTGGGGTATTACAACATATAATCATCAACAAGATAAGGCTCAATTTATAGAAGAAAAAGTCATACCAAAATTTTCTTCCCAATTTCAACAAAATATAAAATCACTAGCTGATGATTCTAAGGTAAAACATAAAAACTTCATGGATCTTTTTATTTCTTTAAATAAAAGATTTCCTGAAATAGCTTTTATGGATGATAAAGGATTTGAAAAACTAGAAGAAATATTAACTGATCTAATTAAAAATAAGAAAATTAAAACTGATATTAGTGAGAATAGCTATAATAAGATACTACATAAACTAAGCAAAGAAGTTCATACGCAATGCTTTCAATCACTAAAAAAATCTTGTCAGAATCTTGATGATGCAATACATAATCCAGACATACTAAGCCGTATAAACAGCAAAAATCAGTTTTACCTAGAAATTAATTCTAATCCAAGATTTCCTACAAAGACTGCTATGCGTTATTTTTCTAATAAGATGCAAGAATATAATCACATCTCTAAGCTACTTGAAGAAAAAAATAATTCTACAGCGGCTAAGTCTGGAAGAATAGCTGATAAAACTATTGAAACAGTAACAGAAATAGCTCCAACTGTTGCTATGGTTATTGCTAACGAAACAGCAGGATTGGTAGCACCTTTAGGCTGGCGTATTGCTCAGAAATTTATTTCAAAGCCAATTGTAAAAACTATTAAATCTCAGCTGGAAAGAAATAATATTTCTACTTTAATTGATAAATGTTGGGCAGAAAGAGCTATGCCAAGTAGATATAATCAAACGACTCCTAGAAGCAGGTAGATATGAGCAAAAATCAGCCACCAAGCATAGATAGATCAACTAAACCTAGCTTCGATAAAATGTTTTCTCGCTGGAGTGAGGATTTTCTACGCACTAATGATGCATTAGATATTGACGCTATTCAATATAAAATGAATGAGCAAGCAATAAAAGAATTTCCTGATATAAGCAAAGATCTATTAAGCGAAAATATTTATTTTCTTTTTAATAAACCTGTAATTGCTGGTGAAACTGGTTTATCTCCTGTCGAAATTTTTGTTAATTCCAAAGAAAAAGGCTCTCTTCCTTTAGTAAGTCATGCTTTGCGTTTAGGTATAAGGACGCAAATCGGATTAAATCTTGCCGAGCAAATCAATAGCAATCTAGGCATAGAAGACAGAAAAGTTCCTCAAACAACTTCTCTATCAGATAGTGATATTAGAAATATCTATAGCGATGAAAGAGCTATTGAAACTAGCATCCTATATCTTCGCTCTAAGATTTTTAGTAACTCTGATACAACTAGATTTAAAGATAAAGCCTATAGTGCTATAAAAAAACCCATAAATTTAATTAAATCTAGAATTAATGGGCGAACCGCTAATCCAAATGATATAAATTTTCAAAAATTTGCCGATAAGGCATTATGTCAGCTTATGCATGATATTCCTGCAATTTCATTATTTGATGATAACAATATCAGAACTATAGGTAGATTAATAAAAAAAGCTTATATCAATGGTAATAATAGTCATTCTTATCTAGTTGGACAAATTAACTCACGATGCTTAGATGCTTTAATTGATGCAAACCAAAGAATAAACAATTCTTTGAATAATCTTGACGTTACTAATGCTCTTAAAAATTATAAAGATCCTAATAAGAATTTCTCTACTTCAGAGATAAATAGTTTAAAACATAATTTAACTATTTCGCTAGAGCAGCAAATATCCCTTAGAAACACTCGTGACAATCAAGCAAATTATATTGGCAGAAAACTTAATATTGCTAAAAATATCATCAATATTGCAGTATCACACATACCATCTTTTGTCTCTGCAAGTAATGCAACTGATCGAATTGGTGATAAAGCTATCAAAAAGATAAGGCGCAGTTTATCCAAAGAAGTAATGGAAATAAGCCAGCTTAAAAAACAATATCAAGCAACTAAAGATAGAGCTGGAAATTTCTCTGATCGTATTGAAAATATAGTAGAACAATCTATCAAGCTTGCATCTCAAGATAAGTCATTTAGAAGTGCTAAATCAGTATTGCCTACAATAGATGTAAAAAAGAAATTAGCTTTATCTATAGCATTAACAAGAAGCATACAGGATAATTTCTTTGCTGTAGAGGGAGCTCAGTATAGTGCCACAAACGCAGAAATAGTTAGTTCGTTAGCTAAGGAATTAGTAGAACGAAAAATTCTTGTTCCTTCAACTAAATATCATAAAGTAACCTTAAGCAAAGTTGATGATAATATTTTAAAAATTTCTCTTGATAATGCAGTAACCAAAACTGGTAACGCATTGATACCAAATTATAATAATTTAAGTAAATCAACCGCAGCTTTTTTAGCTTCAAACACAAATACACCAAATAAAGAAGTAGCACCATCTTTACAGGATAGCCCTGCTAATATTAAAAATCCTAAGTCCTCAAAAGCTATAAAAAGAACAAAAGAAGCGTTTAAAATTATTAGTGGTTTTTCTAGCCAAGAAAAGGAGAACCAAAAAGCTAATCTAAATCTAGGATCTTTAGATTCTAATGATATTGATAGATATTTTTTACAACCAAACCAACTGCAAATTGCTCAAGAAAGTTTCAGTCTAATATTTCCTGATGCAAATATTTTACTATCAAATCAACAAAATTTTGCGCAAGATTCCGTCGCTTTACTTGCAAAAATATTTCCTACTCTTCCTCTGCTTGCTTCTGATAAAGAAATTGCTGGTAAGTTAGCAAAAATTATACAAGAGGCAGCAAATAACCCTAATCTTGAAGATCTTTCTCGAAGCAAGATAAATAATGTAATTGAACATAAAGTTATTAATCAAGTCTATATAAAATTATTAGAGTCTATTCATCAAGAAAATATTCGCATTTATGATGCTTTTGACAATCCAAATGTTAATGATACTATTTTTTTAACAAATCAACATAACCCTATTCTCTTACAAAAACTAGACGAATGTAAAGATAATGCTCGAGAAAACTTAATTCTAACTACAAAGCTTAAAGAAGATCATACTAAATACTCTGAAGAAACTAAAAAAGCTTTTAGAACTGCTAATTCAGCACTTAAAGCTGGTTTACGCCTTGTTCCTCATAGCGAACTACTTGTAATCGCCTTAAGTAGGGCTAGTAAAAAAACCGAAGAAAAGGTCGTAACAGAAACTGTAGCTAATAATTTAAATGAAAAATTATGCAAATTACGAGAACTAGAACCTCTTGCAAAAGAAGATAAGCAGCCTATTAAAGGAGGCATCACCTCTAAAGAGTCCAAAGCCTTACCTAAAGATAACCTTAAGATTTCTTCAGCTAGCACTAGTAAATCATATCCACAAATTGCAACGCAACCTTATTCTAGTATAGGCAAAATCAGCGGAAATAATGGAATTATATGCCACTAAAACTCATACTTAAATCTTGCTACAATATAATTAGAATGGTAATCAGAACGATATTCATAATTATAGTCACTTGATAATGTTATACCATCGCTACGGTATAAATTAAGGCCAAGTCCAATATCATAAACATTTGGACTTTGTTTACTTGGATCTGATGTGAATGTAGCTGCTTGACCAGAAAAACTAGATATTGTTCTTTGCTTGGTTGAAATCATATCATGACCATAATATAGCTTTAAATCAGGAACCAATTTAGAATAATTATCTAACATATAATTATATGATAATTCTGTTCCAATTTTTCCCTGCATATAGCTTGAATGTTGCGCCCTAGTATTTAAATCTAAACTTCCAGCACCAAATTCATTTTGTTTACCAATGTTATTATAACTATAAGTTAAAGAAGCCGAAGGAGTTATATCAAAACCATATCCGATATCTTTTTTATAACCTGCAATTAAATTGGCAATGTAGGTTTGTCCGTTATAATTAGAATTAGCAATCTGATTAACTAATGGTATATTACGAGATGAACTATATTCATTCCATGCAAAACCAAGCATAGTATCGATAAAATAAGGACCTAAATTAGCAGCTGAATAGGCATTAAATTGATATGAATTTACTGTTGTATCTTTTAACTTATCTTTTGTTTTTATACTTGATTGCGCACCACTAAAACTTAATCCTACCAGAAAATCATCATATAACTTATCATCAAAACCTACAGATAATCCTCCTGTCCTGTTGTTGTATCCGCTTACAGCAACATTACTTGATCCTGTAGCACTAGTACCAAAAGCCTGCACCCAAGTCCCATAACCACGATCTATAGCATCACCTGAAGCAAAGCCATTATCTTTTACTCTACGACGATTATTATACGCAGGAGTTATGACATCTGTGGAAATATCTTCATGATCATTATTTCTATTAACCGTCCTATTATTTCCAGCTAAATTAGCAAAACTATTTTCCGAACTACGTAAAGACATAATTCTTACTTCCGCTGTTTTTATAGAACTACTTGCAACATTTATTATACCTTGAGCAAGTTGAGGCTGCGGAGCAAGCGAAAGCAAGGCAGAATTTTTACTAGCAGAACTTACTGTATTATCATTAATATAATTTTGTACCGTTAATAATCCAGAAGACGGAGCATCGATGCTATTTATATTAGAAAATATATTTTGCGCTATACTACTTGAAAGAATAGTAGTTGTTCCTCCACCGCCCGAGCCACCTGAGCCACCCGAGATATCATTTGAAGCGATTTCAATATAAAGCTTACTATCAGACTTACTAGTTGATAATGAATAAGATCCTATTTTATTAGTTTTTGTTCCATTTATATATATATCCGAATTCTTTGTAATATTAATATTACCTTCAGTATTACTAATAATAATTGGATATTTATCTCCATTATGAAAGAAAGAAGTACTAGGGACATAGATCCTAATGGCTGTAGCTTCGCTAATATTTGCTGCTTTTGTTGATGTTAAATTACCATAAACTGTTTCGCTTGCTAAAGTTACTCCTATAGAACCTGAAATATCTAACGAACCTGAAACATTAGTGGTGGCAGAACCTAAATCTAACAAACCAGTACTTACGATATCACCTGTAACTGTTCGACCACTAGTTGTAAAGGCAAATGTACCATAATTATTAAATGTTGATGCACTCGCATTATCATTTAAATTAAAGGTTGCTGCTTTAGCTATATTTATTTCGACAAGAGGATTACTTGTTCCTATTGATTGATTAGATGAAAAATTACTATTTATATTAAGCACTCCATAGTTCCCACTATTTCCGTCTATACTGCCATTAATTGCACCACCATTAAAATTATATATCCCGCTATTACTAATTTTTATTCTTGTAGTTTCGTCATATCCTAACGTGCCGCTATTTTGATCTAGTTGTCCGCTAATTATTATATTATCTGCTTTTATATTATTTTGCTGAGTTAAAACTGCACCGCTATCAATTTTAACTGATGAAATTTTAGCACTATTTCCTATATCTCCACCTGTAGTTTGTGACGAATAAAAATCAACCGTACCATAATTAGATGAAAGACCATTTATTGTACCCAAATATCCACCAGTTCCTATAGTTAAACCTGAGTTACTCCCTAAAGTAATATTCCCTTCTAGAAATTCCCCATCTGTCATGGTTAAAGATGAGCTAGAGGCAATAATAATAGAAGCTGCGTGAATATTATTAGCACCTATTACACTTGCTGAATTATCTATAGTCACTTGGCTAAGCGGTGTTGACCCCCCAATTTCTCCTCCTGTAGATTGACTAGAAGAAATAACTAAACTTCCCTCACCATCGATTGATCCACCATATGAGCCATTCAATGTCAGAACCGAATCTGTACCTATAGTTATACTATTGGTATCTATAGATGAAGATGTCGAATATGCTGTAGCGCCACTGCCTAGAACTAAACTATTGATATACGCATAACCAGTTATAGTTAATGATTTATTATCTGAGACAACTATACTACCTACTCTATTGCCAGTAGGATCACCTATATTTCCATCTATTTTTGAACTATCTACAACCCTTATAGTACCATTACCATTAGTGCTGGCTGTAATATTACCAATAAGATTAATTCCTTCGAGCCTTAACTCTCCTCCTCCACTAAATAAAACATTTGCATTACTATCCTCAAGTAATCTAACAGTTCCAGCATTTTTAATATCTAATGAAGTAGTTCTAAGTGCAGAGTTTATAACTAAAGTTTTTCCGCTTGAAGCATTCGACTCTACCCTGAAAATATAATCTGTTTTTGAACCTAAATCTTTTGTTACTGTTGCAGCTCCTGAAAAACTAACTACCCCACCACCAGTTACAGAGGCAGCTAAATTTCCTCCATCATTAATAACTAAATTAGCAGTTTTACCATCTAATATTACCGAACTTGAATCATTATTTGCTGTAATATTTAGAAATGCAGAACTATATGAATTACTAGCAATTTCGTATATAGCTCCACTGCCTGATATTGCACCTAAGGTTAAAGTCGTTGCTGAGGCATTAGCATTTAGTGATGCTGTGTAACTATCATTTACTTTTATTTCACTTAGCTGATATGATTGTCCAATATCGTTGTTTATAGTTGCATTATTTGCAAAAACTAAGGTACCTTCTGTACTACCATTACCATCTATTGTGCCAGTAACATTATCATTTATGGTTAGGATAGAATCGCTGCCTAAGCTGATACTACTAGCATAAACTGTTCCGCTCATAGCAACATTTGCACTATCATCAATTTGTATTTTTGTTATATTAGCATCACTAGTAATATTGCCAGCAACACTAGAATTATCAGCCATTTCTAGCGTTCCTACACTACCATTAAAACCAGTAGCACTTAATTTTAATGTACTACCATTTCCTATATACATGTTAGTAGCCTTAATCACAAAGCTAGTATCTGAAGCATTCAATATTATAGAAGGGTCTATTGTTAATAAACTAAGCGGAGTAGATGAGCCAATATTTGAAGCAAGAGTAGCTGTTTTAGTATTTGCAAACACTAAAGTTCCAGCTCCATCTATATCTCCTGTAAATTCTGGTACTGTTAGAGTACTACCAGAACCCAAAGTTATTGATGTGGTAGTAAGAGCTGCTGACATGCTAAGCGATGCGTTTTTTCCTAGCACTAAGCTAGATGCACTTATGGCATTGCTGTTTTTTGTAGCATCAACAACGGTTGAATCTGTAATATTTATTAGATGTAAAGTTTTGCTTGTTCCGCCAATATCACCACTAGTAATAATTTTTGCGTCATCACTGGCGTTATTATATAGATTTAAAACGCCACTATCACTAACAGATCCTAAAATACTTGCTGTATATGAGCCATATAAATTAAGCGTACTTCCACTTGTAAGCGTTACAGTTCCTGAATTAGTAACTAAACCTCCTTTAACTGTTAGGGTAGAATCTGCTGATAATGCAATATTATTGGCTGTAGCAGAAGTTAGAGTTATACCCTGATCAACTTCAAGTGAAGAATTTTGATTTAATACAACTAAACCATCGGTGTTTAACCAACCATTTATTACTAAATTAGAATTATTATTTAATCTAAGATCACTTTTTAAATCAACATTACCAGTAATTTTATTAGCAACTGCTGTACTGCTATCCATAACTAAATAAAATGGATTTGCAACCGTAAGGCTATATATCGATTTTACTGATCCTACATCTCCCGTTATAGAGTTATTATAACCATATATATTTACAATTCCTACGCCACTTGAAGAACTTTGATTTACTATATTAGCATTAAGTGAGATATTTTTACTTGAAGATGAGCTAGAGCCAATATTTAGAGTAGACTGATTTAGTCCTAAATTACTCATAACTATACTAGTTGGAGTAGAATTGAATGCAGTTAATACATCTCCACTATTAA
This sequence comes from uncultured Rickettsiales bacterium, assembly GCA_964616845.1. Taxonomy (GTDB): domain Bacteria; phylum Pseudomonadota; class Alphaproteobacteria; order Rickettsiales; family UBA6187; genus CAYZBM01. Next base: position 9,397 of record CAZTUN010000065.1, read on the forward strand.
TATTTAGTGTTGTTAAATATCCTAAATCTATCCTAGCAATATATTGCTTACTACTTGCTGTAGCAGAACCTAATGATAGGTTAGTTGCGCTAATATTTGAGAAACTCAAAAGATATAATCCATGATCTATATCTCCAACATCAGTTAAAACAATTGCTTTAGATGATGTATCGTTAGAGAAACTTAAACTACCTGACAAATCATTTGCTATATTAACAGAAAAAACACTTGGACTTATTGAATTTGTAACTGATTTTATATTTACAGTTGCAGCACATTTTGACGAAAATGTACAAGAAGAAGTAAAAGATAATGATGTAATATTTGGATCCGTAATAGTACTACTCATAGATACCAAAACATCTCCTGCTAATGAAGAAGTAGGTATCATATTTATAAAAGGTACGATAGTTAAGGCAGAGCAAGTCACTAATTTTATAAAATTAGTTTTTTTTATTTTTCTTTCCCCTAAAAGAAAATTAGGTTCTAAAGTAGCTTTATTCCTAGCTTTAAATTTCATATTTATACCTTAAATATTATAGTACTACTTAGTTTTTAATTATATATCATCTACTAAAAAGAAAATATAAAAATTTAGCTTGCAGCAAGAAGTAAATCTTCTTGCGA
>CAZTUN010000066.1:0-9953 GCA_964616845.1 uncultured Rickettsiales bacterium
TCTGCGGGATTTACATCTTTAGCAATTTGGCTTTTAAGATCTATAGCTTTTTCTCTGGCCTCAACAACTGATTTGTCGGGAAATGCTCCTATCTTAATTCTATAGGGTTTTCCTTGGATTTTCTTATAAAGATAGAAAATTTTACTTCCTCCATATGATGCAATTAAAATCAAACCTTTCTCTCTTGTGTCTCTATATGTTACTCTTCCAGTTTTAGGAGTTTCAATTTTCTTAAGTATTTCCTGAGTAAAATTGAGAGTTAATACCTGCTTCATATGCTACCTATGTGCTACCTTGAAGGTTAAAAGTAATCAATTTTGGATAAAGTTGATTAATCTTGAGTTACCATTAAAGCATTGTTATATCAAGGCTTATATAGGATAGTATAGTTCCGTTAAGGTAGGTAAAACTATAAACCCTAGCGTTGACATCGTAGAGGTCGGAGATTCGAGTTCTCTATCGCCCACCATTATAGATCAGTAGGTTGTGAGGGTTTTATATTTTGTAAAATTTCTTCATTGCAACCATGTTGCAACTTTGTAGGTAAGCTAAATCAATAATCGTAATCTAAAATGACAACAATAAATCAAAAGAGAGTAGAGAAAATTTACCTTGAACAGGTATGCAAGCTTTTAAATAAGTCTTGGGCTATAGAACGAGAAGATGAATCTCCTGACTTTATTTTAAAAGAAGGTATTCATATATTTGGCCTTGAAGTAAGGGAAATTAGTGTGGATGAAAAAGTAAGTTTAGAAAAAGAGATTAAAGAGTTAGTTGATGGATATGAAAAGAGTACAGGGATAAAGGTAAAATTTGAACTATTAGCTTATAATTGTACAGGTCGTTTAATAGATGTTATTTGGCCACAACTTGTATCTATAAATTTCTTAGATAATAAGCCTATTCGTAAAACAGTTAATGGCTTCATGAGTGAGATAATTGCTGAATTTCAAGTTACAAAGCAGGAAAAATCAGAATATCTTGATTGTAGGAAGAATAAATCTTCTTTTATGAGAAAGGAAGAATCTCTGCGTAATTCAAATCTTACTAAATTAAAAAATAAGTATGAGAAAAAGAGTGGAGTAAGTTTAAATTTTACGCTTATAAATAATATAAATAATCTTCCTTGGACAGATTTGGAAGAGAAAGTGTTGAAAATTCTTGTTGATGAAGATTTTGAGTCTAAACCTGATGGCCATTCTATAAAATCTTCAAGTGATGGTATTAAATTTGTTGCAACAAAGCAATGCACTTCGCAATATAATTGCTTACAAGATAATATTGGTTATATGAACAAGAATTGTAATTCAGTTTTACAGCAAGCTATTAATGAAAAATCAGAAAAGTTAGAAGTATATAAAAAAACATTAAGTAATTACAAATCTCGTATAGGTAATTTAGAAGGTGATTTAGATATTGATCTTTTATTAGTAGCCAATATGACAAAAAATAGTGGTAAGTTAAATTTTAAAGAATCAACTACTTTAAATATGAAAGGTTTTAAAGCTCTATATGTTCTTCGTTATCCTGAAGAATTATTAATATTTGATGACAAAGGAAACTGTCAGAAAGTTTTAAAATTACATAATTGTAACTCCTAAAATTTTCTAATATAATTTTTTTAAGTTATTATGGTGTTTGACAATCTAACTTCTATGTGCTTGTAATCTTCTCCAAGATTGTTTAGTAAAGTTTCTATTTTTTTTGCATTAGATTCTTGATTTTCGGTTTTAGCGATTATTATGGCTTGTATTCCTGTGCTTAATTTATTTTTAAATAATTCTATCATAGGTCTTTCTGTAGATGATTTTTTGCATTTATACGACATAATATTATATTCACAAGGTACTAGAGATTTTTGTTTTATTATTTCCATTACTTCCTGATTCTTAAGAAAGTCCTTTTCATACATTGGAACTACTAATCTAAATTCTTTTTCATGGCTCCAATCAATCGATTTGCAGCTAGACATTATAATTTCTAAATCTCCTATGTAGGTATGGTTTATTTGGTCTCCATTTTCGAATTTAAAAGCATTACAAATTTGGTAAAATAATGTTATTACGTTCGAAGCCTCATTGGGAAATTTCTCTTTAATAGTCTGCAAATCTTTTTCTTTTAAATATATTACCTCTTTAAAAATTCCAACATTACAAGATTCTTCTCTAAGATCTTCGAGGACTTTTTTTGAAAAAAGTATTGCAAAGTCACCATAGCCTCTACTATTTCCTTGGTGTTTGTGAGTAAAGAGTTCTCTATCACCATTCATAAGAATGTCTTCATTCTTTATTATTGAGAAACATGCAATAAAAATTCCCCGTACTTTTTCATAGTACGAATGTCTAACTGCGTTCATTATATTCTTGATATTCTCGGAAGAGATATTTGTATTATTTTTTATAAGATCATAAACTGCACTTTCGGCGAATTTTAATTCTTCTGTATCATTCATTGACTTAAAATCCGTAGCCCGTAAACAATTCTCTTTTAAAATTTCTTCTATGGCTTGAAAATTTGTATAATGAAATAAATAATCTGATAACTCTATATTATTAGACATAGTATGCTTAAGTAATAGTTTTTAATCTGTAAAAAAATATATATAGTGCTTACGATTATTTTTCCATAGGATTTTAGTATAATTCACCAGTCATCACTTGAAATTTAGGATTTCTTATTTAATGGTTGCATTAATTAGAAAGACTTAAATTATCAGTCATCTATAATGAGACTAGCTTCTTTTTTGCTTGTCATTTGCGTTATTAATATTGGGGTGGAAGATCCTATATTAACTGCTAGTAACAAAGTAACAGTACTTACAGATATTGAATGCAAATATACTAATAATCCACCTGCAAGGCACATAAATATAGTAACAGTTGCATAATACCAAAGAGTAGCAGGATATTTTGGTCTCTATGGTAGTGGTATAATAATTCTGTCAGCATTGCTCCTAAAACGCCCCATAAAAAAAGAGGCATACTTTTCTCTCATTTAGTATTTTGTAGAATTGATATGTCTAAAAGTTTTTCATAAATCTTTTATAATGCTGTAATTGCTTCTTATAAAATATATATCTTGTCCTTTTGCTCCCTTTATTAATGACTTAATAAAGATTTTTCCTTAGCTTAGCGATTATAAAAAAATATCCTTATTGAAAGTAAGTTTTTATCTATACGATAATTTGCATCTAAAACTAGTTTACTTTGAGAATTTATTGTTATAGGATAGCAATAAATTGGCTTATTATAAGCATAATAGATGTTTTTTATAGGTGAGGGGTTTGTGTCGCAACCAAAGCAAAGATTATTAGAATTAATTATAAATAAAAGTTTAAAAACAGGAAATTTTATTTTAGCCTCAGGGGCAAGCAGTAATTATCTAATAGACTTGAAAAATACTTTACTTGATCCAGAAGGTTGTAATTTGGTTGCCGATCTTATTTTAGAAAAACTATATAAAATAAAAAATCTTGATGCGGTTGGTGGCTTAGAATTAGGAGCTTGTCCTATAGTTTCTTCAGTATGTGTAAAAAGTTTTTTAGCTAAACAACCAATTAATAGTTTTTATGTTAGGAAGCAAAAAAAAGATCGTGGTTCTAATAAACTAATAGAAGGTTATGAAATTAAAAAAGGTGATAATGTAGTTATATTAGAAGATGTTATAACTAAAGGTGGTTCAGTAATGGCTGCAATTAACATAGTTCGTCAATATGGGGCTAATGTTATAGGAGTTTTAGCGATAGTTGATAGATTAGAAGGTGCAAGAGCTAATTTAGAACAAGAACATATCACTCTTGATTCTTTGTTTACAAAAAATGATATCTTAAAATAGTTATTATTCTCAAAGCTTTGCTTGGCATAGGAATCAAGAAGATAGACTAGCTTATTTTTCTTCTAAAGTTTGCTTAACTTTTAAAGCAAGCTGTTTTAAAGAATAAGGTTTAGAAAGGAAATTAAATTTTCTTTCTTGTCCATAATGCTTCATGAACTCATCTTCACCATATCCAGAAACAAATATTACTTTTATGTCAGGATGAGTTTTGATTATTTCTTCTATCATAGTAGGACCGTTCATTCCTGGCATAACCACATCGGTAATAATTAAATTAATTTTATATTCAGGATTTTTTATAATCTCAAGAGCAGCTGCTGCACAATCAGCTTGAATAACATTATATCCTTTATGAGTTAAAGCACTTGCACTAAAAGTTCTTACTGGTGCTTCATCTTCTACCAATAAAATTGTGCCACGACCCGTTAAATCTATGTTATCATTATCAAGTTTAGTTACTTCTTCTTCTGCTTGTATATTTGAGGTTTCTTCATTATTTTTATTATAGTGCTTTAATAATATATAAAAAGTTGTACCAATATTTTCAGTGCTTTTTACAAAAATATATCCGCTAGTTTGTTTAATTATACCATAGACAGTTGAAAGACCAAGTCCAGTTCCTTGACCAGTTTTTTTAGTAGAAAAGAATGGTTCAAAAACTTTTTCTATTAAGCTATGATCCATTCCTTTGCCGTTATCTGATACCTCAATGAGAAGATATTCTCCATTTTCAACAATTTCATCTTCGGTAGGGTTAAACATTTCTTTAGTTATGAATTTGTTATTATCATCTATATTGATAACACTAGTATTAATAGTAAGAATGCCGTGACCTGATATTGCATCACGAGCATTAACTGCTAAGTTAATTATAACTTGCTCTAATTGTCCTTGATCAACTTTTGTATAGTTAACATTGCGACCATGATTGATTTTTAAAGTTATATTTTCGCCAATTAATCGTCTAATTAGGCTAGAAAGATCAGATAATGTATCAGTAATATTAATTATTTTTGGTTGTAAAGTTTGTTTGCGTGAGAAGGCTAAAAGTTGTTTAACTAAGTTAGCTGCGCGATTAGCATTTTGTTTTATCTGCATAATATCAGGAAAAGATGTGTCTCCAGCAGGGTGTTTTAATAAGAGTAAATCACAAAAACCAGACATTGCAGTAAGTAGATTATTAAAGTCATGAGCTATTCCTCCAGCTAATTGACCAACTGCTTGCATTTTTTGCGAATGAACCAGTTTAGATTCAAGATTCTTTAGCTCGGTTAAGTCAATTAAATGACCTGTGATAGTTATATTATTATCATTGTCAGAAATAGGCTTTAAATAAACAGAAACAATTAATTCTTCATTATTATTTTTTAGCAAATGAAGATCTATAACTCTAATATTAGAGCTATTATTACTCGCAATATTATTAAGAAGTTCTTTTAAATTAGAAGGATCGCCTTTAATAGTTAAATTAGTAATATTGAAAGGATTTTCTGTAGAGATATTGCTAATTTTTATATTACTTATAATTTTTCTGAAAGCATCATTATAATTTATAAAATCACCATTTTTATTTAAAACAAAGCTAGGAAGAGGAGATGTTTCTATTATATTACTTTTATCCAAAGCTATTTCTAGGGGGCTAGTATTTTTTATATTAGTTAAGTTTGTTTCAAAAATTATAAAATAAGTTGTAGATTTATTAGAAGAATGATTAATTACCGTGCTTAATATAAAGGCAGATTTATAGCTATTATTTTTACACTTTAATTGAGTAAGTTCTGTAAAATTATTAGAAGAATTAATCTTTTTAATTATAACAGGATCAACAAAAATGTTGCGATAATCCAATTTTTTAGTAAATAAGTCGTCCCTATTGTAACCAGTAATTGTATAAAAATTTTGGTTGGCAAAAATAATATTTTCTTTTTCATTAATAGAAAAATAAGCAAGACCAAGAGAATCTAAGAAATCATAATGATTATCATTTAAGTTAGTTTTCTGCATACGTAGGAAGAAATATCCAGATGGTCTAGTTATTGGAGCTATAGTTAAATAAAATCTACGATTAAGTTCTTCAGGGTTATAGATGCCTATTGGATCTACACTCAAAGTTAATAATTCTGTTTCTTTTTCACCAATATAGCTAGTAAACTCAATAGAACCAGACTCACCACTTTCAAGGAATCTTAGTAATTTATCACGCATATCTTTAGTTAAGGCACCACTTTCACAAAGTGCGTTAAAATCACTAAGACCATTATTTTTTAATCTAAAAAAACTATTATTATATTGAGGATCAACATAAACCACTGTTCCATCATATTTTATAATCATACAAAATTCTGATGATGTCTTAGCAATTCCAGCAAAAAGAGAGGTTTGTAGCTCAAGTAAATTTATAATATGACTAGTATGCGAAAAAAAATAACAGCAAATTATGGTTAGTAAAGCTATAACCAATCCAATTAAGCCATAGAATATAAGGCTAGTTGAAGAGGTAAAATAATATGTAAGATAGGCTATAATTAAGTAAGAACATATAAAACTAAGAACTAGCCAACTAGATCTCAGACCGTAGGAACGTTTTACAAACCCACTTTCTTTTTCAATCAAGTTTTTATTATCTAAAAAACGGCTATACATTAGGGCTTCGCAAGAAAATAATTTTTATAACATTAATAAAACAGATAACCTAATTTTGTTGTTTTGGCAATAATAGTTAGTTAGCAAAACCAGTAAGAGTAATAAATTCAATACTGGCGGTGACCTCATTATCATTAATTTTATATTCAGAGTTATAATTACTAACTATAGATGCAAAAAGCCTTTTATTAAGATAAATATTTTTTTCGGATAATGAATTAGATTGACCGCTCTTTCTAAGATCTTCAATTAGTTTATGAAGATTAGGATAGCTAAGGTTTAAAATTTCTCCATCTGCAATAGGATTTAAAAATTTTGCTCGTTGTAAAAGTTGACCAGCGGTTTTAACATCAATAAAAGGTGAGATACGAGGAGAAGTTTTTCCTAAGATGCTTAGCTCGCAATCTATAATTATCTTTCTTAATTCTTGCAAGGAATGAGTGCCAAAAAGATTTGCAATAAATACACCGTTGGGCTTTAAGCAGTTTCTAATTTGGTATAGGCTACCTGGAAGATCGTTAACCCAGCTAAGATTTAGGTTACTGATAATTAAATCAAATTTATTATAAGCAAAAGGCATAAATTCTTCATCGGCAATAACAATGTTACTAGCTAAATTACAACTAGTTGCTAGGTTTATATCACTACTGATATAATTAAAGTTTGCATATTTATTGAGCAGTTTTTGATAGATTTTGTCATTATAGCAACCAAGCTCTAAAATATTTTTTGGTTCTAAGATAATTTCATCAAGTCGTTCAATAATTCTTTCTAAGCCAAGATCTAAAATGAAACTATTATTATTTATATTACTACCATAACGATGGCGATGCATTTTTACTTTATTGCGATTAAATGGTTTTAAAATTTGATTCATAATTAGTTTTAGATTTTATTGTGGATAAATTAAATTAGAAGTTGAAAATAAGTTTATGATTTATTAGAGTAACTTACAATTTATTAATTTTTTATAAAATAAGTAAAGCTAGTCAAAGTTATTGAGTTTAATAGGAATGTATCTATCACATTGATTTATTTACATCTATTAAAACTTATATTGAGGGGGAAAATATGAGTTCTGAATTAGATTTATTACAAGATCAATCATCTGCTTATTCTAATGATTTAGAGTTAAGCTCTTATCAAAAAAACCAATTAGATGATTATACAATTTCTAGTGCTTTTTTTCCTTTTGCAAGTTCTGCCTTTGCCAATGCAAGTGTAATATCGCCAATCACCATTACTTATACTACTCCAACTTCAATAAGTAATACCAGTTTGTTAGCTGGCACGACATTCATTAGAAATTTTACTATAGCAGATAGTAATAGTGCTGCAGTTACAGATAGGTTTACAGTTGATGTAAATCTCACATCAAGCCAAACAGGAGACATAATATATCTTCCAGATACTTTAAAAAACACAGCAATATCTAGAGGCTTTACAGTTGTTTCTTCTTCAGATGGTCACGGAGTAAGTTTAAGTTTTAATGGCTTAAATGTTGCGCAGTTTAGAACTTTTGTTAACGGTATATTAATACAGCACACGGGATCTAGCGCAGTTGATGCTAGCGTTAATAGAAGTTTTACTATTACTGTGACCGATAATGTTACGGGCGATACACAAGTATCAACTAGTAATCTTGTTATAACAGCCCCTCAGATTTTAGGACCTACTGCAACATTGACTCCACCAACAATTATTGAAAATTATCTTATAAATCAAACAATCGATCATCCTACATATATTGCAAAAGATTTTACTATTTCAGACAATTCGACAGATACAACTGGGCAGAAAATATCTAGCTTGGTCAATTTAAAGATTGCTATACAAAATCCAGTTAGTGGAGACGTATTAACTATTGACCCCAATATTTTAAATGCAAGCAATTTAACTGTAACAGGAAATGGCACAGCAAGTCTTGTTATATCTGGAATTAGTGGAGCTACGGTTAGTTTTTCAAATTATCAAAATGTAGTCAACCATATACAATTGCAAAATTCTAATCCGACAATTACAACTCGTACTATTGTTTATAGTATGCGTGATGCCAATGAAAATCAAAGTGTCGATTTTACATATAATGTTAATATAGATCGTCCACCACATATTGATATTCATGATATAGTAATACAAGATGAAAGCTTATACAATTCCTCTACTGGAATTATTATAGATGGTAATATTGCGTTATCGAATACAAATAATGTAAATCTAAATAAAGTTACTATAACTTTAAATAACTCAGCAACTAGTGATATATTAACGGTTTCTAGTCAATTACTTGCAGCAAATAACATAGCATTATCTACTACCACAAATGGAATTATTTTAATTGGTACAAATGCAGGAAATTTAGCGACTATAGAAAATTTTCAAAATGTACTTAAAGGAGTTTCTTTATTAAATACAAGCTTCAATGCAGGACTTAGTATTAGGACGTTAAATATCGAAATATTAGATCCATTTGGAGGAATTTCATCAGCAAGTTCAACAATAACTTTAGCTAATCAAGCTCCGCATTTAGCAATAGGGGGCGATATTCCGCCGCAACCTCTTTCTTATATTAATAATATGGGCGTAATAATTGCTCCTGATATTGTAGTAAGCGATGTTGATAATAAAATGCTTGCGAAAATGGAAATTGCTTTAAGTGATGCGCAGCAAGGAGATGTTTTAACTTTAGATCAGTCATTATTATTGGGTAAAAATATTACGGCAAGTTTTAGTAGTAATAATACAAAGCTAACTTTAACAGGCAATGCTAGTTTAGCAAATTATAATCTAATAGCTCAGGCGGTTAAGTTACAAAATACTGGTGCATCATTAGCAGAAAATACTCGCCATGTTAATTATACAGCCTATGACTTAGAAAGTTCTACTCCAAGCAATACAGTAACAGCGCAAGTAATAATAGACCATGTGCCAAGTTTTAAAAATATTGGCAATGTTACGATTGCAGATAGTATTTTATATAATGCAAGTAACGGAGTTATATTAAATAATAATGTTTTAATAGATAGTGGCACAAGCGATAAGCTACAAACTATAAAAATAGATTTAGTTGGTGGAGCGGCAAGTGATAGTTTAATAATAGATAGCTCTTTGTTAGCAAGTAACGATATTGCGCTCACTAATACTACAACAGGAATCATATTAACAGGCACAAATAATGGTCTTGCAACTATTACAGAATTTTCCAAAATATTAAGCAGTCTTTCTTTTGCCAATACTAGTTTTAATGCTGGCTTATCTAGTCGTGGTTTAAATTTTACTTTAGTTGATGAATATGGAGGAAGTTCTAGTGCTTCATCAAATATTATCTTAACCAATCAAGCGCCTAGTCTAACTATAGGTTCGAGCATTGCCCCACAACCATTAAGTAAAATTAATCTTGGTGTTGTTATATCACCTAATGTTGTAGTAAGCGATGTTGATAATAAAATGCTTGCGAAAATGGAAATTGCTTTAAG
>CAZTUN010000067.1:0-5915 GCA_964616845.1 uncultured Rickettsiales bacterium
AGATGCAAGCAATGGTATCTGAACTTAAACGCAATGGGATAAAATCTGCTATTAATTGTTCTGTAGCTAGAATGAGTGCAGGTGGTGGAGATCAGTATGGGAGCTATAACTCTATAGCTCAAGCAAGTGGTCAATTAAAACTTTATCTTAATGATAAGCTTTTATATACTCAAGAAATTATAGAAGGCGATCCAATCTTACTAATGAGCAATGATAATTTGTCTATTTGTGATTGGGTGAAGCAAACTTTTGAGCATGGCATAGAAAATAATCGTTCAATTTGCTTTGGTATGGCAAAGGATAAATTCAAATATGAAAATAAATTTGCCTCTATTATAGTTGAGACTGCACAATTATTAAAAAAGCAAGGTAATAAAATTCCAAATTTTGAAATAATTTCTCCAGATGAACAATTAGTAAAAATGGTTTGTTCTGGAGAAAAAAATATTTGTTATGCCTCATTAAATATGGATGGAGATATTTATTCAGATATAGCGGCGGCAATGGGTGGAAGTCTTGCTACAGCAAGTTCGATTATTGCAGGATATAATGGAGCGGTATTGTTTGAGGCTCCGCATGGCACTGCTCCTGATTTGTATAAACGTTATATAGATAGTAATAAAAAAGAGGCCATATTTAATCCTTCAGCGTTAATATATGCGTTAGCAAGTTGTCTTATGGTTGCAGCTCATCAAGATGATAAAAATAAGGTTTGGCTTTATAATTATGGCAAAAATATTATTAATGCTCTAATTAAAACAGTTAAACAAGGATATATTACTGGAGATATAAAAGGGCAAACAGATAACCCTGCTCAAGAAAAAATACTTAATTTATATGATTTTTTAAGCAAGGTTGAAGAAAATTTGCCTTCATGAAAATATCACTAAGGCGTACTTTTTTAAGTGTTAGTAGTTGGTTAGTTTAAATTTTTGACTTAAATAAGTTTTTAAATATATCGTCGAGATTATCAACTATATCATACATTGAGCGTGTGCGTTCTGAGGCAAAGCCCATGTCAATAAATTGGTTAGTAAGCTTAACCCAATTATCCCAATATCCTTTGTAATTATAAAAAATAATTGGTTTACTATGAGTATGAAGTTGTTTCCAAGTTATAACTTCAAAAGTTTCATCCATAGTTCCAAATCCACCAGGCAATATAATAAATGCATCAGAGCGCTCAAACATCATATGCTTTCTTGTATGCATATCATTTACAACTATAGTTTCGGTTAGACGTTTATGCTCTGCTTCTATTCCTTCTAACACGCGTGGAAAAATGCCGGTTACTGTACCACCACAATCTAAAGCTCCATCCGCGGTAGTGCCCATAATGCCACAGTCTCCAGCACCATAAACCATATGAAGTTTATTTTTGGCAATAAGTTGTCCTAATTTATATCCTTCTTCTAGAAAAGGCTTATCAATTTTGTTGGAAGCACTGCAAAATACGCATACAGATCTAATTATATTAGTCATTAAAGAATCCTTAAAAATTTACTTTATTAATAGATACAAGCTAGCCTGTATAGGCTATATTTGTCAAATATTGTAGCTATATATAATATTTTTAAGGATTAGCGATAAATTTAGTTAGCTTTTTTTGATAAAGCTAATTTTTAGTTGCTAGTAATTATAGCTAAATTATGGTAGTTATTGCCGTGGATAAAAAAGAAGATAGACAATAATATTTCAGTTAGATTTGAATTGCTATGCTTTAACTAATTTGTAAGATAATTTTATAAAAGGGAAGTAATATTATGAGAACCTTAAATCATTTAATTAATTTGATTATAAAATCTTTCCCTCCAATTCATAGTGCAGGATATGGCTTTATAGCAATATCTTGTGTAGTAACACTTATACTACTTGCAATGTCAACATTTTTAGGAATGCTTGCCTTAATAATTACTGCATGGATGGTTTATTTTTTTAGAAATCCAGTAAGAATCGTACCAGATAATTTTGGGTTGGTTGTAAGTCCAGCAGATGGTGTTGTAAATTTAATTACTAATAATATTGAGGCTCCAGAGGAGTTAGGTTTAAAAGATAAAAAATTTACTAGAGTGAGTATATTCTTAAATGTATTTGATGTTCACGTTAATAGGATTCCTATCGGAGGAAAAATAACTAAATTAAATTACCGTCCGGGTAAGTTCTTAAGTGCAGATTTAGACAAAGCAAGTTCTGATAATGAAAGACAGAGTGTTGTTGTTGAAACAGAAGATGGTAAAGAGATAGTATTTGTACAAATAGCAGGTCTTATAGCAAGAAGAATTTTATGTGATCTACATGATGGTCAATTAGTACAGACAGGTGATCAATATGGAATTATTCGTTTTGGTAGTAGAGTTGATGTATATTTGCCAGAAGGTATTAATCCACAAGTGATGATAGGTAGTAGAGTTTTAGGTGGGCAATCAATAATAGCAGATCTTGTTAATAATCCAAGTCAGCCAACTGGAACTGCAAAATAGCTGTTAAAGAATAATTAACTATTGGAAAGTAATTATGAGCAATAATCCTGAAGTATTTAAAGATTTAAATGCAGTAAGTGCTGGTGTTTCTAAAAAAGGAAATAGAAATAGTTCTAATTCTATGGCTAAAAATAGAAACTCTAGACTTCCAATATATAAATTAGTTCCAAGTATAATGACAATAATAGGCATGTGTGTAGGCTTATTTGCTTTAAAGTCTGGTCTATTGGGGCACTGGAATATGGCTGTAATATTATTGCTTATAGCTGGTATTATAGACGGTCTTGATGGAAAAATAGCTAGGTTACTTAATGCAACTAGTTCATTTGGAGCGCAGCTTGACTCATTGTCAGATTTTTTAAACTTTGGCGTGGTGCCAGCATTAATTAATTATTTTTGGTTAACCGATCAAGTTAAAGGAATTGGCTGGGGGGCAGCTTTGTTTTTTATAGTTTGCCAAGCAATAAGATTGGCAAGATTTAATGCTAAACTAGATATTGAACCTGAAATACCTGAATTAAAATATAAGTTCTTTGAAGGAGTTGCAGCTCCTATGGGTGCTGCTCTAAGTATGCTTCCAATGATGCTAACATTCTTATCTGAACAAGAATTAGATGGTATTTTTCTTCCTGCAAATCCTATTTTAGTGATATTTTATATAAGCTTTGTTGGTTTATTGATGGTAAGTAGAATTCCAACTTTTTCTCTTAAAGGATTACAAATTAACCGAAAATATGCATCATTAATACTTGCAGTTATGGGAATTATCGTAATATCTGCAATTACAGAGCCTTGGATTACATTTCCAGTAATTGGAATTTTATATTATATTTCTATTCCTTGGTGTTGCTATCGCTATTATAAAATAAAGCATAAATATAGCAGTAATAAGCAGTGAAACTAATTTTTAATTTTAAGAATCAGTACGCTTAATGCTAGTATTAAAGTTATAATATTGCATATATAAATAGAAGGTCTATCTATAATAACTCCGTAGACAAGCCACAAAAAAACTCCAAAACTAAAAAAACTATACATCAACAAAGAAATTCCGCTAGTATCTTTGGTTTTAATTATTTTTAAAACTTGAGGTAAGAAACTTGAAGTAGTAAAGAATGCAGCGATAAATCCCAGAACTTCTATTGACATAATGCTAAGTGTGTAAATGATTATTGGTAAAAACATAAAACATAATATGGTATTTTTATTATGCCTTCAAATATAAGAATATATAGAAATGATTTATTAGGACAAGCTGATTATGGTTGGCTAAAAACTAAATATCACTTTAGTTTTGCTAATTACTATAACAAAGAACGCATGGAGTTTGGTAATTTAAGAGTTATAAATGATGATATAATTGAATCTGGAAAAGGATTCGATACTCATGCACATAAAGATATGGAAATTATAACTTATGTACGTAAAGGATCTATTACGCATAAAGATAGTTTAGGTAATAGTGGTATAACTGAAGCTGGAGATGTACAGGTTATGAGTGCAGGAACGGGCATATTGCATTCTGAATATAATTTATCTGGTGAAGATACATTATTATATCAAATTTGGATAAAGCCAAATAAACTTTCTGTTAAGCCAAGATGGGAAGCTATGACCTTTCCTAAGAAATATATAACTAATAAATTACATTTATTAGTATCGGGAAGAGAAGAAACAAATGAGACGGAAGATAAAGATTTCTTGTTTATTTATCAAGATGCTGCAATTTATGGTGGCAAAATGAAATCTAAAACAATAATTAATCATTCAATAAAACATCAAGCATATATGTTAGTATCGCAAGGAAAAGTTATTATCGCAGAGGATAATATACTAAATGCTGGAGATGGTGCAGAGATAGTAGAAATAGATTCTATAAATATACATGCAGTTGAAGATTCAGAAATTATAATTATTGATACTGTATAAACATAAATTAAAAATAAATAGAGGGCATCTGCGACCCTCTATTTAACAATAAAATTAAGTTAGTTAGTTTCTTTAAGCAAAGTGATATTGACATTGTTATTTAGCTTATATCCAGCACCCGTTAAGAAAAAATCTGTTCCCAGTCCAATTATTCCACTAAGATTAAATATGTTACCTACGATTCCAGATGCGATTCTAACTTCACCGTTAATTTTGCCAGGAGTGGTACGATATCCTTTCTTACTTGCACTTATATAATATTCGCGCTTACCCTTTAATTGTATAGTTGCTGGCGTTATAACTACCATGCCATCTACAGTTACTTCAGCTCCAGAAGGCTCTGATTTTATGGTTACGTTCTGATTGCTATATCCAAGTATTGAGGCGCAATTACTTAAAATTAGCGGCAATAAAGCTATAGAATAGATAAAAACTTTCTTCATATTAACTCCTTTTAGAATTTAAAAACAATAGAAGAGCTAGTTTTATTGCATGAGATATGCAATAAAATCTTTAATTTATAATTTTATTTGAAGTGATCATACTTGATCTAGATGGGAGCTCTTCGTACAGAGCATAATAGGTTATATTAATAATTATGTAAAGATGAGTTATGTGTGATTTCTAGCTTATAGCGTATTGAATCAATAATAAAAAATATCGCTTCTAAGGTTAATTAAGAACTTTTTTCTCTATTTCGATTTTGGAAAGCTTGTTCTACACTAGTATGATCTAGTCTGGCAAGTACAACACCTAAGTCTTTAGCCATAACCGAAGAAAGATTAACAAATTCATTATTCCATTTTTCAGGATTAGGGAAATTTAATTCATCTCTTCCTAATTCATTTAAACTAACCATCTTTAAACTCCTAAAAAAATCTATTTATCAGTTTTCTTGTCTTTATTTTGAATTTCTTTACATAAGGTAACAACTTCGTATATGTCAGAGAGAGCACGTTCTATGCGTCTTCTGGCAAATAATCCAGGCTTCTTGCCTTTTCTTACAAATTCACGATACTCCTCAGCGATAGTATCAATTGCGCATTCAACTTGTTTTACCAAAGGTTCAATAAAGCTAATTTGCTTATGCGGATTGCCGTTATGAGTATTCTCAACCGAATCAATAAGTTCTTCTGCTAGATCATAAAATTTAGTAATCTTAGCATAATTATCTTCATAGTATCGTTTGCTTTGGCTATCCATTAATATCCTTCAAAATGCACAATAACTAATCATTGCTAATAACTTAAGCTTTTTCATGGTAACACATGCTACAAGCCTTAGCAATAACTATTATAGTAATAAAATTTATATATTATTAGGATTAGGTTAATAAGGTCTAAATATCAAGCTGATCCTTAATTTTTTCGCCAAGCACTTGACTTTGCTCTGTTATGAATTTAAACCTCAACTCTGGTTTTTTGCCCATAAGTTCATCAACCCTTGTTGCTGCAAATTCTTGATTTTTTTCATCCCAAAGTTCGCCCTATGGTTTTCAATAATGAT
>CAZTUN010000067.1:5925-9905 GCA_964616845.1 uncultured Rickettsiales bacterium
GTTCAAACAAATATTTTGTTTCTAATTCTATCTCTTGATTTTTTTCATCAATATTTATGCGCAATAAAGTTCTAACACTTATATTCATGGTAGTTTCTTTTAGTTGCGAAGGGGTCATTTCTCCTAGTCCTTTAAATCTTCCTACTTCAATATGACCTTTTTTGACACTTAATTTCTTTATAAGTTTTTCTTTTTCATTATCGTTAGCAGGATAGTAAGTGATATTATTATGAGTAATTCTATATAAAGGAGGTTGTGCTAAATAAAGATGACCATTACTTATAAGCTCAGGCATAAATAAATAAAAATATGTCATCAATAAAGAAGCAATGTGTGCTCCATCAACATCGGCATCTGTCATGATAATTATTTTCTCATAACGTAAATTTATTTCTGAGTAATTATCAAGAACGCCACAGCCTAATGCTAGATTAATATCGAGAATTTCTTGATTAGCGGAAATTTTATCTTTTGTTGCGCTGGCTACGTTCAGTATTTTCCCACGCAAAGGTAAAATTGCTTGAGTATCACGATTACGAGCCATTTTAGCAGAGCCTCCAGCCGAATCTCCTTCTACTAAAAATAATTCAGTTCCTTGAGGGGTTTGACGAGTGCAATCAGCTAATTTTCCAGGTAGGCGCAATTTATGTACAGCGTTCTTGCGGCTAATATCTTTAGATTGTTTTCTTAAGATTCTTTCCTCGGCTCGCTCAATAATAAAATTAATTAGCTCTAAGGCTTCATTTTTATTGCCACTTAGCCAGTGATCAAAGTGATCTTTAATAGCATTCTCAACAAGCTTTATTACGTCACGATTAGAAAGCTTATCTTTTGTTTGACCTTGAAATTGTGGATTAGGTATAAATAGAGATAATATACCAAATAAATTACCAGATACGTCTTCAGAGGTAATTGTATTTGCTTTTTTATTTCCTGTTAATTCAGCAAATTCCTTTAATGCTCTGTAAATACCAGTTTTCATTCCGGTTTCGTGGCTACCACCTTGGGACGTAATAACTGTATTACAATAAGATTGAATTGTTGTATCGCGTTTATACACCCAGTGTATGGCCCATTCAACCCTACCTTGATTTTCACTAAAAATGACTTCACCACAAAAAGGTTTAGCACTTACAGTATCAATGCCTTCAAGTGAAGTGTTAAGATAGTCTTCTAAGCCATTGGGAAAATGTATAATTTCTTCGTGAGGGATTTCTTGTTTTACTCCCTCAAGCAATTCAGAATCACATTTCCATCTTATTTCTACGCCTTTAAATAGATATGCTTTTGAACGAGCAAGCCTGTATAAACGGGCTGGTTTAAATTGTAAGTTTTTATCAAATATAGAAAAGTCAGGATGAAAAGTAACAGTTGTACCAGTTTCTTTTTTATTAGCAGAAGCAATCTTTTTTAGTTTATCTATGGCATCACCTTTAGAAAAATTTTGCTCCCAAATAAAGCCATCTCTACTAACTTGTATCTTCATTTTATCAGACAAGGCGTTTACTACAGAAATTCCAACCCCGTGTAATCCGCCAGAAGTTTCATATACTTTACCACTAAATTTGCCACCAGAATGTAAGGTAGTTAATATTACCTCAAGAGCGGATTTCTTTGGAAATTTAGGGTGAGGGTCAATAGGAATACCACGACCATTATCGCGAATTGTAATATTACCATTTTTATGAATATGCATTTCAATAAAAGTTGCATGTCCTGCAACTGCTTCGTCCATCGAATTATCAAATATCTCTGACACTAGATGGTGCATTGCATTTTCATCTGTGCCACCAATATACATGCCAGGTCTTCGCCTAACTGGCTCTAGACCTTCTAAAACTTCGATATGTTTTGCGGTATAATTATCGTTAGAATTTAACTTCTTACGTGAATCTTTATCTGATGTTGATGTGCTCATAATTTAGTAATATTACAAATATATGGATATTTTTTCAGGTTATGTTTAACATTGATAAGTAATTTAGACAACAACTTTTGCGGTTTTGTGAATTTGTTCATTTTTTTCAGTGCAATTCTTTGGCAATTTTATTGCAACTAAGGAGCCAATATCCTCTTTATTAACAATGTCGATGCTTCCACCTATGGTATGTAATAGTTTGTGAGCAAGTACCAGATCTGTTTTTACACTAGGATATTTTCTGTCCATATCTCCAGTAACTAATCCGTAATTATCAAGAATGTTACTTATTTCGTCTTCGTCAAGCTCTACGCCGTCATTATCGATAATAAAATTTATAAAATCTTTATCGTCAGTTACCGATAATGTAACATTGCCATATTCTGGAGTAAGCGAAAGAGAAAGGGAGAGGGTGGTTAGTAATAAATATTTTATTTTATCGTAGTCGCCATAAATTATAGGAAGTTGGGATAAAATTTTTGTATTTAGATTTATGTTATTATAACAAAATTCTTTTGTTGCGATATCAATGATTTCATAAATTAAATTATTACTGTCAATTTTATCTAATTTATAAGAAAATAGATTATTATCGCTTTTAGAAATATTTAACAGGTCGCTTACTAAGTTTAATAGCTCTTTGCCAGATCTATTAATGTCATGTGCGTACTCAAGATATTTCTGATTTCCCATAGGTCCCATTATTTCTTTCATCTGTATTTCAGAAAAATTAATAATTGCGTTGAGAGGGGTTCTAAATTCATGATTAATTGAAGAAATTAGCTTAGATTTATCATTGATAGCATCTTGATATGATTTTGCTAAAGATTGACGATTATTTTCTGCACTTATATAAATTCTATTAACATTTTGGGCAATGTTATTTAATTCGGTATATTTTAAGCAATCTTGGTTTATTTTATTATTATCATCTGAGTTAAGATTTTTTATATAAGTAGAAAGATAATTAATAGGGTTTATAAAAATAGGGTATGAGTAAAGTGCAAGTAGACAAGAGAAAATACTTGATAACATAGTAGCAAGTATAACGGCATTATTATTAGAATTTTCTAAATAAAGAGTAATGAAGGTACTTGTAGCGGATGCGATTATACTTACAGAAATTATAGTTAATAATAGTTGCTGTTTAAAATTTTTAAGCTTAGCCATAGAATAACCACACTGTATTTATACCTAAATAATAGTACAGAAGAAATTAATATAAGCTTTTGGGAGTGGTTGCAATTTTATTTTGCTAAAGTTGTATAATAGATGTAAAATTGTTCAAACAAAGTATGGTGCAATTACCAGGAGGGTATATGGGTATTTTTCTTAAGAAAAATCGCAAGAGCCAGTCTAGTTCTAAAGAAAATAAAGTTTATTTTAAGAAAGCTTTACAGCAAAAGCAATTATTATCTGAGTCAGAAAATTCTGTTGCTGCTATTAATTATCAAGAGAATCTTTCTCTAAAAATAGAAGAAAATAAAATTAAAGAAGAAGTTTATCAAGAAATTAAAGATCAAGAAATTATAGATTCTTTAATAGAAGAAAATATTGTTCTAAAAATACCTAGTAATTTTAAGAATAATAATAGGTTAGAAGAGACAATCAAAATAATTAATAATTCTTTTGATAATGTAGTAAAGCAAAATCTTATTATTGCTCAGGCGATAGACGATATGATTATTGGAATAGAAAATAATCGCACTATTATAGAAGAAGTAAACTTAATTCTTGATTTGACAAAGAAAACTGTAAGAAAAGCAAATATACTAGCCCTTAATGCTTTTATTGAAATAGCTGGTAATCAAGAAATGAAGGGAAGTGAGATTGATAATAATCTTAATAGTATAAGAAAAACACTGCAATTTATTTCCGATTACTTATGTCAAATTACCAATTCTACTACTAGTGTAATTTCTGCCTTAAATAAGCAAGTTGAGGATATACAAAATGCCACTATAGCAGTAGTACCAGAATATATAAATGCACGACAAGAAATTATAGATAGTGTTTCATCTGCAATTAGTTATGAAGAAGAGATTTCCTCATAACTAAAATT
>CAZTUN010000068.1:0-9707 GCA_964616845.1 uncultured Rickettsiales bacterium
TCAGTCTATACCAAAGATTACTATCTGCACTCGTGTTTTGGTTTTGAGGAGTTTTAGTTCTCTGAATTGAGGAAACCCCAGGACTATAAGAAAATGTACGAGAGCCTCTACTGCCCATACTTCTGCCACCGCCAGCTCTTGCTTGTGCTAAATTAGGCAAAATAAGTGCAATTACTGTTATAATAGAGAGGATCTTAGCAATTTTCTTCATAAAAAATAATTCTAAATTAATATCGTTACAAATTGTATAATTATTTGGGGTGATTCCTATAAGTACCTTATGCTAATAAAGCTATTTATTTTGGACTATTAGAAATAACCACATCAAATATAGGTATAATTAATATAAATTCAATAGTTACACATAAAATTAAATCAATAATATTGTAGCTAAATATTATATTCTTTATCAATTATTTACAGGAGCAATAATTTAATACTTCTGGTATTTTTTCTTATTTCATGTTAATAGGTTTTTCCGATTATATAGAAGTTATGTAGATTTTACTAAAGTCTAAGATATCTTGAAAAACTATAAAAAAATAGGTCAATTATATAATCTTAAATTATCGGTTAGATAAATAGCAAGCACTTCAAAGATATGGTTTTAATGTTTTATTGACAATAGGTTATAAAATAAATATGTAGGGCTTGCAGTTAATTTATATTGGAGAATAAGGCGATGAAAGACAATACTAAGTTAAAGTCTCATAATGGCGCAATTAAATCTAAATCAGCTGCTTTTTTAACAGAAATAGCCTTTAGTTCTCCTCAAGAATCGTTAGATAAACTAAAGTCAAGTTTTTCAGGATTATCTGCACAAAGTGTAGAAGAATGTCAATTAGAATATGGCGTTAATGAGGTTACAAACGAGAAACCTCATCACTGGTATGTACAGTTATTACATAGTTTTGTTACACCGTTTAATGGTGTTTTATTTGTGGTTTGTCTGGTTTCTTTATTTACAGATGTAATATTTTCTAATCCACAAGATCGTTCTTTTAAAACTATTATAGTATTAACCACGATGGTTTTATTAAGTACATTATTGAGATTTTGGCAGGAATTTAGATCAGGTAAAGCAGCAGAAGAATTAAAATCTATGGTAAGATCAACTGCTGCTGTATTAAGAGAGGGAATGCTAAAACCTCAAGAAATAACTATATCTGAGATAGTTCCTGGCGATATAGTTTATCTTTCTGCAGGCGACATGGTACCAGCAGATGTTAGAATATTAAGTGCAAAAGATTTATTTATTAGCCAAGCGATGCTAACTGGAGAGGCTATTCCTGTAGAAAAACATCCTATCGCTGTAGTATCTAAAGAACCTTCGCAACAAAATATATTAGAAATTGATAATTTGTGTTTTATGGGTACTAACGTAGTTAGTGGTACTGCTGTAGCATTAGTTGTAAATACAGGAGATAGAACATATTTTGGTACAATGGCAAAAGATATATTAGTGGGCAGACCACTTACTAGTTTTGACAAAGGTATTAGTCGTGTAAGTTGGCTGTTGATTACCTTTATATCAGTAATGACTCCTTTTGTATTTGTAATTAATGGATTAACCAAAGGAAATTGGATAGAATCTTTATTATTTTCAGTATCGGTAGCAGTTGGTCTTACTCCTGAAATGTTACCAATGATAGTAACTGCTAACTTAGCTAAAGGTGCTATGGTGATGGCACGAAGAAAAACTATTGTAAAAAAATTAAATGCGATACAAAATTTTGGAGCAATGAATATTTTATGTACGGATAAAACTGGTACTCTAACACAAAATAAAATTATTCTTGAGCGTCATTTAGATATTTATGGCAATGAAGATGAGCAAACTTTAGAGCTAGCATGGCTTAATAGTTTTCATCAAACTGGTTTAAAAAATTTGTTAGATATAGCTGTTTTTGAATATGGTGAGGAATATAAGCTTGCAGATAAATTACAAGGATACCATAAAGTAGATGAAATACCTTTTGATTTTATGCGTCGAAGAATGTCTGTTGTAGTTAGAACTCCAGATGATCGTCATTTGTTAATTTGCAAAGGAGCAGTAGAAGAAATTTTATCCTTATGCTCAGCAGCAGATGGTAATGGCGAAAAAAGTGGAGGAGAAGTATTACTTTCAGATGAAATGCGAAAAGAAGTTCGTGAAGTTACTAAAGATTTAAACTCTGATGGCTTGCGTGTTTTAGGTGTTGCCTATAAATGGTTACCCAAAGAAGAGAGAACTTATACAATTGCAGATGAGGCAAATATGGTTCTTTCTGGATATGTTGCGTTTCTTGATCCGCCAAAAGATACTGCTAAAACTGCTATTATGGCGTTAAAAGATCATGGAGTTACAGTAAAAATTATTACTGGTGATAATGAAATTGTAACTAAAAAAATATGTAAAGATGTTGATTTGCCTGTAGAAGGTTTAATGCTAGGTAAAGATGTTGATGCTTTGTCAGACAAAGAGCTTGCTGATGTAAGTGAAAAAACAACAATTTTTGCTAAAATGTCGCCTTTACAAAAATCAAGAGTAATCAGAGCACTGCAAAGCAAAGGTCATACAGTTGGTTATATGGGTGATGGTATCAATGATGCAGCCGCTCTTAAAGATGCGGATGTTGGCATATCTGTAGATACGGCAGTTGATATCGCAAAAGAATCAGCAGATATAATATTACTTGAAAAAAGTTTAATGGTTTTAGAAGAGGGGGTCGTTGAAGGCAGGCGGACTTTTGCTAATATACAAAAATATATAAAAATGACATCAAGTTCTAATTTTGGTAATGTATTTAGTGTTCTAATAGCAAGTATATTCTTGCCTTTCTTACCAATGTTACCAATACAATTGCTAACTCAAAATTTGTTGTATGATATTTCACAAATTTCAATTCCTTGGGATAATGTTGATGATGATTATATTAAAAAGCCAGGCAAGTGGGACGCAAGTAACATTGCTAAATTTATGATATTTATAGGACCGATCAGTTCTATATTTGATGTTGTAACATTTTTAGTCCTATGGCATGTTTTTGGTGCAAATGATATTGCCCATCAGGCATTATTCCAATCAGGTTGGTTTGTAGTAGGGCTTATTACTCAAACTTTGATATTACATATGATAAGAACTCCGCATATCCCATTTATTCAAAGTAGGGCAGCAACTCCTGTTATTGTACTGACTACAATTATTGGTGCATTTGGCTTGTGGCTGCCTTTTTCTAAGCTTGGTTCGCATTTAGGTATGGTTGCGTTACCAGAGGGATATTTTATATGGGTAGCTGGAATATTAATAAGTTACTGCGTTCTAACTCAGATAGTGAAAATGGTTTATATTAGGTTCTTTCATAAATGGTTGTAAGGAATTTTTCTAATATAATAAAAACACTATTTAGGAGATATGGTAATTAAGTTTACAGAATTTTCTTTTATTTTTATTCGCGGTCGAGGATTATTTATAGATGGAGGCTCTAGGCGATCAAATTGTCCTGCTAGCAAATATATTTTGTGTGTATTTGGATCTAGAGCCATAAGATGAGCTGAATGCAAAGTAGATAAATTTTGTAAGATTCTATAATCTCCTTGCTCATCTTCTTTGGCAATGGTTAATGTTCCATCGCCATTTGAACTAAAAATTAATCCAGTTTTGGTATCATATGCTGCGCTGTCGCTATGAACACCTATTTCTAAATTAGATATTATTTCACCATTATTTGCATCTAAAACTACCATTACTTTATTATAGCATGTAATAAATAGTATGTTTTTTTCTAAGTCTTGAGCTATTCCACTTGGCTTATTGCAAGATTGACTAATATTATATTGTGCTATAATTTTTTCTTTTTTAGTATCTAATTTAGCAATTTTATTATTATCAATAAGGGTTAAAAACAACTTACCTTTATTGTCAGAGATCATTGATTTTATTTCTTTATCAAATGAAATATTAGATAATTCGTTTTTTTTATTTATATCAATTACAGAAATTTGTTTACTAGCTATGTGGCTAACAAATAGTTTCTTTGTATAAGGATCATAAGAAATTACATTTGGTTTATTATTAACAGTAATATTGGTTATTTTTTTTAAAGTCTTATAATCAAATATTATAATTGAATCGGTTTTACTATTACTGAAAAAACCTAAATTTAATTCAGGTGCAAGTGCAATTGATTTTATTCCAGCTACGTCTTTTATAGCGTCGATCAGTTTTTCTTCTTTAGTATCGTATATATCAATCCTGTCATCTCTTGGGATAAAAAGTCTAGATAATGTAGTATCCATTAATAAAGGAGTCCATTTAGAGCTACCAAGTAAAGGATGCTTATTTTCTATATGATAGTTTAAATTAGTTGCGCTAGCTCGATAACAAAATAATATAGAGAGTAAAAAAGATATAAATAAGAAAATAATTTTTTGCATAGGCAATATTATAAATCTTTATAATTTTAGAAATAACTAATAACAAAAAAACTTAAAGAATATAGCTGTTAAATAATGTTATTATTTATGATCGGTAGAGATCTTAAATATTGCATAAGCAGGACACCATTTAATTAAGGCAATAAATATTATCATTGCGCCTATAAGATCAAAAATTAGTGAATTACTAATTATTCCGTAGCCAATTGCCGCTAAACCAGCAATGATTCTTATTATACGATCTTTCTTACCTATATTGCATTGCATAATAAATACTCCGATTAGATTTTTATAAATTAGTTGTTTAAAAAATTAGAAGCAAATAGATTATTGTTGCTCAGAGAATTGCTCAAAAGCAAGCATAGCATCTGCTGCATACATTAATGAAGGCCCACCACCCATATAAACGGCCATACCAAGAGTTTCTTCTACTTCAGCTTTAGTTGCACCTAATTTAACTAAAGCCTGAGTATGGAATCCTATGCAGCCATCGCATCTAGTTGAAACTCCTATAGCTAAAGCTATAAGTTCCTTGGTCTTTTTATCAAGAACGCCATCTTTTGTTGCGGCTTGAGCCATTGCAGAAAATCCTTGCATCGTATCATTAATGTCTTTGCGCAAAGCTTTTAGATTGGATGAAATTCTTTGAGTTATTTCAGGATAGTTTTTTGTCATATAATTATAAATCCTTCAAGCAATAGTGATTATCCATTTATAAACAACTTTATTAGATCATAGGTACAAATTTAATTATTTCAAAGTTTTTATTATAATTGTCAGCCGCTCATAAAACTATTGTTATAATAAAACTATGCAGTATTATATTTATTAATCTTTAATAAAAGTTTCTGATTGAGTGGAGAATTATACATAATGTGGATTGTAAGAATTGCTCTTGGCAGGCCATATACTTTTGTGGTTCTCTCATTAATAATACTTATACTAGCTCCCTTAGCAATTTTTCGCATGCCTACAGATATATTTCCTAATATAGGCATTCCCGTAGTTAGTGTGGTATGGAGTTATAATGGCTTGCCTGCTGATGAAATGAGTCAGAGAATTACTTCTGGCTTTGAAAGGGTAGTTTCTACGACAGTAAATGATATTGAGCATATTGAATCTCAATCTATGGCTGGTGTTTCTGTAACAAAATTATTTTTTCAGCCTAATGTCAATATCGATATGACTTTATCGCAGATTGTATCTGTGTCACAAACTATTTTAAAATGGTTGCCAACGGGAGCAACCTCTCCACTAATCCTAAATTACAATGCCTCAACAGTTCCAATAATTCAACTTGCATTATCAAGCGATAAATTATCCGAACAGGAACTAAATGACTTAGGCGGAAATTTTATTCGTACACGACTTGCCACAGTTCAAGGAGCTGCTTTGCCATCTCCATATGGGGGAAAACAAAGACAAATAGTTGTAGATTTGGATCAAAATTCAATGCAATCATATGGCATTACAGCTCAAGAAGTAAATATTGCTATAGGAAATCAAAATTTAAGTATACCAGCTGGAACACAAAAAATTGGTGATTATGAATATAGTGTTAAATTAAATTCTAGTCCAAATGCGGTTGATTTATTAAATGATATTCCTATCCGTAACTTAGGTAAGTCTATTCTTTATCTTAGAGATGTTGCTCATGTTAGAGATGGATTCGCACCACAAACTAACATAGTTAAGGTAAATGGGGTTAGGGCAGTTTTAATGGCAATACAAAAAACAGGCTCTGCTTCTACACTTGATATAATAAATAAGGTTAAGAATCTTATTCCTAGAATTAAAGATAGTATGCCAAAGGAATTAAAGATAAATATACTAAGCGATCAGTCTTTATTCGTAAAAGGGGCTATTAATGGAGTGGTAAAAGAAGCAATAATCGCCTCTATCTTAACTGCATTTATGATATTATTATTTATTGGGGACTGGAGATCAACTTTAATAATAGCAATATCAATACCTTTGTCGGTTTTATCTTCTATTATAATATTGGCGATATTAGGTCAGACAATAAATATTATGACCTTAGGTGGATTAGCTCTAGCAATTGGAATATTAGTTGATGATGCTACGGTTACAATAGAGAATATTAACATGCATATTGAGAGCGGTAAAGAAATAGAACAGGCGATTCTTGATGGAGCTGAGCAAATAGCAATTCCAGCATTGGTTTCAACCTTATGTATATGTATAGTTTTTATTCCGATGTTTTTTCTAACTGGAGTAGCAAAATATCTTTTTATTCCAATGGCAGAAGCGGTAATATTTGCAATGCTGGCCTCATATGTTTTATCAAGAACACTTATTCCAACATTAGCAAAATATATGCTAAAACCACATGGTATGAATACCAATGATAACATAAAAACTAATTTATTATCTCATTTTCAACATAAATTTGAGCGGGGATTCTTAAGGTTTAGAAAAATATATCATATATATCTAAAAAGGGCTCTAGAATGTAGAAGTAAATTTATAATGATTTTTTCATTATTCATTATTTTGCCTATTATAGGTCTATCTCCTTGGTTGGGAGAAAATTTTTTTCCAGATGTTGATAGTGGTCAAATAAAACTTCACTTTAGGGCATCTATGGGATTAAGAGTTGAAGAAACAGCAAAAATATCAGATCAAGTTGATTTAATTATAAGGGAAATTATTCCTGCTAATGAATTAGAAAGTATAGTTGATAATATAGGAATGCCTAATTCTGGCATAAATTTATCCTATAGTAATTCAGCACCGATTGGACCTTCTGATGCAGATATAATGATAACCTTAAAAGAAAATCATGCTCCTGCTGCAAATTATATAAAATTATTGCGTAATAAATTAAATGAAAAAATGCCTAGTGTAACTTTTTCATTTTTACCTGCCGACATTGTAAGTCAAATATTAAATTTTGGCTTACCAGCTCCAATAGATTTGCAAATAATAGGTTATAATTTAGAAGCTAATCGTAATTATGCTAGAGAATTGTATAATAATGTAAAGCAGATTCCAGGAGTAGTTGATGCTAGGATACATCAAAATTTTAACTATCCGAGTCTTAAAGTTAATGTTGATCGTTCTAGAGCGGCTCAGCTTGGCGTTACTCAGCGGGACATTGCAACAAATACTCTAGTTTCTCTTTCTGGAAGTTTCCAAACTTCTCCAGCGTTTTGGTTAAATCCAAAAAATGGCGTTTCTTATTCTATAATAACGCAAACTCCACAATATCAAATGAATTCACTTCAAGATCTAAAAAATATACCTTTAGCTAGTAATTCAGGCGTAACAATTCTAGGTGCCCTATCTGAAATTGAGAGATCTTCTACTTCTGCTGTGGAATCGCATTATGATATTCAGCCAACTATTGATATTTATGCTTCGGTTCAAGATAAAGACTTAGGTGGAGTTTCTACACAAATTAAACATGTAATAAAAAAAATGTCTGATTACTTACCAAAAGGTTCTAGTGTCGTTGCACGCGGACAAATGTTAACCATGCAAGAATCTTTTACAGGGTTATATGAAGGATTAGTATTTGCAATATTATTAGTTTATTTATTAATAGTAGTAAACTTTCAATCTTGGACAGATCCGTTTATTATTATTACGGCTCTTCCAGCCGCTATTGCAGGTATAGTTTGGATGTTGTTCTTAACTAATACAACCTTATCAGTTCCAGCTTTAACTGGAGCTATTATGTGTGTTGGAGTTGCTACGGCTAACAGTATTTTAATAGTTAGTTTTGCAAGACAAAAAATGTCTGAAGGGATTGATCCTTTTTCTGCTGCTTTGGAAGCAGGATATGTAAGAATAAGACCTGTACTTATGACAGCAACTGCAATGATAATTGGCATGATTCCTATGGCACTTGGCTTTGGAGATGGCGGAGAACAAAATGCTCCATTAGGCAGGGCGGTGATAGGTGGGTTGTTATTTGCAACTATTGCAACATTATTTTTTGTTCCAGCCGTATTTAGTCTAATACATAGTAGGAATCAATTTAAAAATTTAAGGAGGCTAAGTTATGAAAAATAACAGCCTAAAAATTATTATTTCTATTTTTGCTTTAGTTTTATTAGCAGCTTTTATTGGAATATCAGTAAGAGTAAGAGAATCAATAAAATTAAAAGAGCAAACAAAAATAAATGCTATAACTATGGTTAGGGTTATAACGCCAAAGAAAGGAGCAGAAAAAGAAGAAATTATTCTTCCAGGAGATGTTATGCCTTGGCATGAAGCGTCTATTTATGCACGTACTAGTGGATATATAAAAAATTGGACAGTTGAAATTGGAGATAAAGTTACAGCAGGACAAATATTAGCAGAAATTGATACTCCAGAAATTGACGCACAGTTAAGACAAGCGGAAGCTGATCTTAAGATAGCGGAGGCAAATAATAGCCTAGCACAAGTGACTGTAAAAAGATGGAAAGCTCTTGCCACAACTGGTTCTGTTGCTAAACAAGATATTGATCAGAAAATTGCAGATGCCCTAGCAAAAAATGCCCAGCTTGCTTCAAGCAAAGCAAATAGAGATAAATTATTTCAATTACAATCATTTAAATATGTTACAGCTCCTTTTGATGGGATAATAACATCACGCAATATTGATAAAGGTGCGCTAGTAAATGCTGGTAGTATGCCTGCAAATTCTAAAGAATTATTTCATATAATTGACGCAAGTAAATTAAGAATATATGTAAATGTTCCACAAAACTATGCAGAAAATATCAATACTAATTTAGAGGCCAAGCTATATTTTCCTAATAAAGCTAGTAAAACATATTTGGCAAAATTAGTTAGTAGCTCTGAAGCACTGAACTCTATAACCAGAACATTATTAGTACAATTTGAGGTTGATAATGCCAGATCAGAGTTATTATCTGGTGGCTATGTGCAAGTACATATGAAATTACCTAGCAATAACAATATATTAAGATTGCCAGTAAATAGTATAATGTTTCGTGGTCAAGGAGTTGAGGTTGCTAAAATAAATGAGCAAGAGCGCACTGTAATTGTCCCTGTTGTTATAGGAAGAGATTTTGGCAATGAACTAGAAATTAAATCAGGGATTTCACTTGCAGATAAAATAGTTATAAATCCACCAGATTCTCTCATTAATGGACAATTAGTCAAAGTTATAAGTAATAATTAAATTAAACTCTTGCAATTAGTATATAGTTTAGATATAAGCCTTTCATCTTTTATTTTTGTCGACGCGGGGTGGAGCAGCCTGGTAGCTCGTCAGGCTCATAACCTGAAGGTCGTTGGTTCAAATCCAGCCCCCG
>CAZTUN010000069.1:0-9629 GCA_964616845.1 uncultured Rickettsiales bacterium
TTCATCAAATATTATCTTAACCAATCAAGCACCTAATATAAATTTTATAGATATAGATAATGTAAAAATAGTTTCTTCAATATCAACTCAGCCATTATTAGTTGAAACTTTAAAATCTGGAGTATTTGTTGCGCCAACTGCTTTGATTAGCGACAATGATAATAAGTCATTGGCAAAATTAGTAATAAACTTATCAGATGCAGCTTTAGGAGATGTTCTAACTTTAGATCCGGCTATTATTTCTTCTTCTGGTGTAACAGCTAAGTATAACTCATCTTTTACAAATATCACACTTACTGGAGAAAGTTCTCTTGCTAATTACAATAAAATTATTGACAGTTTAAAATTACAAAATTCTTCTTCAAATGTATCTACATCAAGTAGACATATTACCTATACTGCTTATGACTTAGAAAGTTCTACACCAAGTAATAATGCAGTTGCAACTGTACAAATCGATAAAGTTCCAGTTATATCTTCACCAAATTTAGCCGTTCTAGATAGTAATTTATATCGCGCAAGCAATGGTATAAATATAGGAAAATCACTAACTATAGATCCTGGATCTAATACTAGTTTAGCTCAAGTAAAAATTAATTTTTCTGCTATGTCTAGTGATCAATTTTTTATAAACACCAATAACGGTAAATTGCTAACAGATAATAATATAGCTATGTATATAGCAACTAATCAGATTACATTAGTTGGTAACGGAGCAGGAGGTCTTGCAACAATACAAAATTTTCAAAATGTTATCTCAAGTCTATATTATTCTAATACAAGTTTTAACGCAGGTCTTGTAGTGCGTAATCTGAACTTTAGTTTAATTGATCCTTATGGAGGTGCTTCTAGCACAGCATCTACTATAACTTTAGTTAATAAAGCTCCAGTTGTAAATGCGTTAGGCACAGGAGTACCTTTGTCGCTAAATACATGGCATAGTGGAGCATTTATTTCTCCAACTGCTAAGGTTACAGATGTTGATAATAATGCTATATCTAAATTTATTGTCTCAATTATTAATCCAGCATCTGGAGACAAATTATCATTTACCCAATCACTGCTCAATGGAACAAATATAAATTTTACCTATAACAGCGATAAAACTTCAATTACTCTTACAGGAAATAGCAGCCTAGATAATTATAATAAAATTATTGAATCAGTGCAGATATCAAATGCTAATATTAGCGTACCTAACTATACACGCAAGATTAGCTTTACAGCTTATAATCTTGAGATAGCTCCTAACCAAACAGAAGGTGCTGCAAGTAACACAGCAATTATAGCTATTAATTCATATAAGCCGCCAGTAGTTGTAAATAATATAGCATCAATTCATATAGGAGATAATGCCGCTTCTGGTACTACATTAGCATCATCTAATGCAGTACAAAATGCATTTAGTAATCCAAATGGCGGATCATCTTTAGTTTATAGTATTTCTTCTATAGCTTTAGTTGATAATTTAGGGAATAAAGTAACCTCATCAGGCGATTATAGTTCTTGGTTTAATATTAATAAAGATGGCAGCATAACAACAAATCAGATACCAGATAAACTTCACGTTTCGCCAAATGGAGATAGTTATTTGGTGACAGTTATGGCAACTGATTTGTTATCACAAAAAAGTGTTACTACGTCATTTAATGTATTTGTAGATGATATTAACGTAGCACCTAACGCTACTTCAAACAGTATAAATTTCACTCAAGCACAACAAGGTGCAGTATATAGCATGAAATTTAATGCTAGTGATTATTTTACAGACAGAGACTTTACTTCTACGGTATTTAATCAAATACATGCTAATCCTAATGAAACGCAAAGTTATAAATATTATCTAGTATCAAATGGGGTTGTAACCGATATTACGAATAATTCAGGTTATTGGTTCAAGTATAATACTTTAACTGGTGCATTTGAAGGAACTCCTCAAGCAGCAGGAAATTATGAAATTAGGGTAACTGCAACAGATAGTTTTGGACTTTCTGCAACAAGAAGCTTTGCATTAGTGGTAAATAGTCCAGCATCGCCACCTATATTATATACAGATTATCATAATATTCCTTCTTACGATTCTTCAATTAATATATATAAAAATGAGATAGTTAGTTCTGGTAATTATAACTTACCTAATGTGGTTAAGCTTACTCAAGGTACGGATATAGTTTCTGTATATAAATCTCTACCAGTTGGTATAAAGCCAATAACAATTCAAGATAATAATCATGTTGTAATATCTTTTGGTTCGACAAGCGATATGGTTACAGTTTCAACTTATTTGTTTACCTATAAAGCATTGGGAATTTACAAAATCAATAGCGATGGCACAATTGGTCAAGCAGCAATAGTTTGGGGAGGAGTGCAGCCAACAGCAAATAATAATGGATTAGCAATACTTGGGGTTGGGACAAATAGTTATGATTTAACTACAGGAATAAAAGATCCATTTAACGGCACTGCTTTTAAAGTGGCGCAAGGAGATACAATAGGATTTTTCTATTTAGAAAATTTAAAAAATCCTTTAGCTGATGGAACAGCAATTTCATTTAGTAGCAACGGTGTTTCTATTGCTTCAGACGGTCTTGCTTCAGGTCATATAAATATTTTAGATTCACAATCTAAGGCATATGCAAAATATATTGGTTCTAATACTTATATTTATCATGGCTCAAGTAGATATTTGGGGATTAACTATAATACTAAATATTGGTATAGTGTAGATAATAGCGATACAACTAAAAATGAGCGTGCATACGATGGGATATCTTCGGCTGATTCAAATACTATAGTTGCAGCATTTGAAGATAATGATAATCGTGATTATAATGATTTAGTGTTTAATCTAAAATTAGGCAATACAACTACGCAAGATTTAGATCCTGCATATATAGCAAAAAATCTTTTAGTTACAGATCAAAGTTCATCTAGCCTAAAATATGCAAGTATATATTTTACGGCATCAACATTTAAAAGTGGTGACTCTATAGTTATTAATTCTGGCAATGGAGTAACTATAAATAATTTGGGTCATGTGTTTATAAATAACTTAGATACGGGAGTGATAGTAAGTTATTTTGATAAATTAGGTAATGCTATTGCTCTAAATAATGTGTCAACATCTTCAGTTTATGCTATAAAATTATCAGGCACAACATCGATAGATAATTATGATACGATAATCCATCAGGTTCATTATTCAAATACTAATGTATCTGCTACTGCAATAGGAGTTAGAGATGTAGCTTTTATGGTTACAGACTCTAATAATGTATCAAGTAATTTAGGAACAGTTCACGTTAATATTAAACCAGCAATTGCACAAACAACAGTTTCTTCGCCAGCAGCTGCTTTTGCAGTTACAGGTGACAATCCTATATCTATCTCCACAGAGATAAGTTATTCTAATCCAACTTTAGTAGACCCTAATGCTTTAGGAAATCCAAATTCGCCTATTTGGTCACAAGAATATGCAAATGATCCAGAAATTAATCAAAATAACGTTACTATACAATTAACTGGATTGCAGCCAGATATTTCTAATATTTTAGTTAATAGTGGAGTAGGGACACAAATATTTTCTTCTGCGCAAATACAAGACATGTTTAGTAGTACTCATACAAATATTAGTTATTATCTCAATGAGGTTAATTTATTAGATAAAAATGGTTCGGTAATGTTAACTATTAACAAACCAAGTTGGTTAGTAATTAATAATGATGGTAGCGTTACAACATCAAATCTTCTCAATAGTACGGATATTAGCCCAGATGGTTACAGTTATGAGGTTAACATTACGGCTTATGATAATATTTCAGGTCAAGTTGTATCGGCAAAAGCAGATTTTTCTGTATTAGATGTTAATCAGGCACCTATTGCGACAAATGATGCCGTTAATGTTTCTAATGCGGTAGGAGGACATAACTATATTTCTTTATTTAATGCAGCTCCTTATTTTCAAGATCCTAATATGGTGACAACCATTTTTGGAGAAGCGGCAAGCAACGATCATCTTACCTATAGTTATTTTGCTAAAATTAATGGACAGTACAAAAGTATTACTAATGGAGATAATCCAAGCTTTTGGCTTCATTATATAACTGCAGACGGAGCATTTGAAGGTACACCGCCAACTAATGATTCTGAAATAGTAACTATTATGGTTAAGGCTCAAGATAGTTCTGGAAATGTTGCGCAAAAAATATTTACATTACAAGTTACTCCAGATATGCCAGCGCAAATAACAGTTCATGAAGCTAATATAACAAATAGTTTATTATATAATTCGCCAAATGGTGTAGTTATAGATAATAATTTATCAATTATTGATAATGATGATATTAGTTTACATAAGGTACAAGTTACTTTAGGAAATGCAGATAATGAGGATTATCTTTATATAGATCAAAATATTCTATCAGAAAATCATATCTCCTTAGTTCAAACAACAAGTAATAGTATTACCTTAATCGCTAATGGTGATAATGATGCTGTATCAATTAGTAATTTTGAAAATGTTTTAAAGTCACTACATTTTGCCAATACTAGTTTTTCTGCTAGTCAAGCAGTAAGGGATTTGAATTTTGTTATTACTGATGCTTCTGGAGGTGTTTCTAGTACTACATCTCATATCAATATCAAAGATGCCTCGGTTACTTTAGGAAATACTATATCAACACATTTTATAGAAGCATATAATCCATTAAATATAAATGGTCTTCCTATAGGATCAGTTATAGTATCTGCAGATGAAGTGAAATCTGCTTTTAACAATACTTATAATGAACCAATTACCTACAGTATAAAGGCTACAACACTAGCAACAACCAACGCACCTGTACTTAATTCTCCAGATATTAATAATTATATTCATATTAATAGTGATGGTAGTATTGTAACTACAGATAATATTACATCGCTTATTGGTTCTAATTATAACATTACTATTAATGCTTATGATAGTTTGTTGCATAAAACTGTTAGTACTAGTTTTGAGATGGATATAAAACCGATGAATTTAATTGGCGGTGGAGGTGGTATTATTTTATCGCCTAATTCTAGTTTTATTACTCTTACGCAAAATAGTTCAGATATTGGAGCAATTTTATCAAGTGTTGGAATTTCCAATACAGTTTCGCCAGATGCTAATAATATAAATAGTACGGTGAATAGTTCTACAGTTGATTATTTGCAATTAAACCACGATATTATTAATCCAGATTTAACAGTGCATAATATAATACCAAGCTAGAATTTACTTTTTAAGTTATAAAAGGGAAGGTTACAAACATGGCATCAAAAATAAAAATGACCATAGCACAATATTTATTCAATTATTTATATGAGCAGGGAATAGATACTGCATTTGGCATACCTGGTGATTTTGTTCTTCCTACTTTTAGACATTTACAAAATTCAAAAATAAAAATTGTTAATATGACACATGAACCTTCTGTTGGTTTTGCCGCAGATGGTTATGCAAGAGTAAATGGACTTGGTCTTGCTGTGGTTACTTACTGTGTTGGAGGACTTAATATGGTAAATTCTATAGCTTGCGCTTATGCAGAGAAAAGTCCTGTTATAGTAGTGTCAGGAGGTCCTTCACCTAAAGAACGTTACTATGATCCTATGCTACATCATAAGGTAAGAGATTTTGATACTCAGTATAAAATCTTTCAAGAAATTACTTGCGCTAGTACTGTTTTATTATCACCAGAGCGGGCAGTTAGTGAAATTATCAGGGTAGTTAATGAAGTTAAAAAACATAGTAGACCTGGCTATATAGAGCTTCCTTTTGATATGGCAGATATGATGATTGATATTAGGGAAGAAAATAATTTAGAGCATAAAATTGAATATGGTAGTGATAAAGAGGTTCTAGATGCCTGCGTTGATGAAATAGTTATGCGTATCAATAAAGCAAAGAATCCAGTTATTATTGCTGGAATAGAATTACATAGATATAAAATGGAAAATTTTGTTACAAGATTTGCAGAGAAATATAATTTATTTGTTGCATCAACAATGATGTCTAAAAGTATTATTAGTGAAAATCATCCATTATATGTTGGTGTATATAGTAGCTCTACTTCAAATGAATATTGTCGTAAATATGTAGAAGAAAGTGATTGTATTATCCTTATAGGAGCATTTATTTCTGATGATCTAATGGGATATGGCTATCCTAAAATTAGTCGCAGAGATTCCATAGTAATTAGCAGTGAAGAAATTAAAGTTGGCTTACAATCATATGATAATATTATTTTTTCAGATATTTTAAATAAATTAGAAAAATCTAAAATATCAAAAAGAGCAAAAACTAAGAATAGATACATAGAAAATTTACTAAATAAAAAACAAGATAAAATAAAAAATCAGGAATCTATAAAAGTTGAGAGAATGTTTTCACTAATTGGTTCTTATCTACAAGAAAATAGTACTTTAGTTTGTGACACAGGAGATTCATTACTTGGAGCATTATCTATTCCTATATCAACAAAAGCAAGATTCTTTGCTGACGCATATTATCTATCAATGGGCTTTGCTATACCAGCTTCAGTTGGAATTATAAAAGCTTTACCAAAGAATAAAACATTTATAATTGTTGGAGATGGCGCATTTCAAATGACTGGAATGGAATTATCTACAATTGCTAAATATAAATTATCTCCAGTGGTTATTATTATAAATAATGATGGTTATGGAACGCAAAGGCATATTATTGACGGAGAATTTAATAATATTCTCATGTGGGACTATACTAAAATTTGTGATGTCCTAAGATATGGTAAAGCAGTACAAGTAACTAGCGAAGGACAATTAGATAAAGCACTAAAAGAAGCAGTAACATATAAAGAACTATATTTAATTGAAGTTAAAGTTAGAAAAGATGATTGTAGTTCTTCGCTCAGAGCAATGGGCGAATCTTTAGCCAAAATAAGAAATATAACTTAGTCGCTTGTGAAAAAGTCTCTTTTTGTTATCCATTAAAGAAAATCATGACTTCCGTTCCTCATTTACGATCAAGTAAACTGCGGTACGGCTTCATAATTTTCTTTCATGTATATTCAAAAATAGCCATTTTAACAAGCATTCACCACAAAATCTTTTGCAAGCTTTTGTAGTTTAGTCTGCTGATTTCTGATAATTTATTTCCCATGAAAATATTATATAGCCTAATCTAAGAGTGGCTCGTAGACTTTTTCACGGCAGACAACTTAAGAGTTACTGGGGTTAATCTAAATATAAAGGGGCAAATTCTTTCTTAGGGATTTTCTTAAATAATCGCTTAAGATGAATGATTAAAGGCGTTTTTTGTTTGGTAAGCTTAGGATTATATTTTTTGCCAGACATATGCTCATAAGAATCAATACAAGTTGGAATTACCTGTTCATAGTAAATATGATAAAGATTATGCATGAAAGCTTCGACAGCATGATGACCCCATTTATTTACTTGTTGGGGAACTCTTGCGAGAGCTTCAATACATGCAATAGCCTCTTCCTCTTCTAAGTCTTCTCTAGAGTAAACATCTGCTTTGGGACATAAGTTAAATTTCATATCAGAGTACATAATGGTTATCTGGCTACCTAAAGCTTCTTCTTTGCGTAAATGTTTTACAAATTCAAGACCAACTATCCTACATGCAATTCTAAAATATATAGTCATGAGAATCATTTTTCTTTTTGCCAATGTTCTTCTAAAGCCATAAAAATTATGCTTCTTATAATAGCGATAATCATTATTATAACGATCAAGACGCATTAATCCTATAGCACACATTTTTTTAAATAATTGGTCGCAAATTAGTAAGTCATTACGTCTACCAAGGAGTACATTTCGTTTAGCTCTTCTGCCACCAAAATCTGCTGAATGTCGAGAAACTTTTTGACCACGATGATTGCGCAATATATCTGAGTAATGCCCCATTTCTTGCCCTGCAATTACTAAAGTTCTTGCAATTGCCTGAAACCCATCAGAAGAGTAGGTTGCATATTCCTTAGAGGTTACAAAAGGATTGCCACCACATGAAACATATATTGCGGTATTAATACCATCAGTACTTTGCATGCCGCTATTTTTTCCAGAGCTTTGCCAAGTTTGTATGTCCATTATATCACCAATTTCAAAGCCAAAACTTACAAACATTTCAACATCTTCAAGTAAAATTAAATGGGTTACAATTGGATGAGAAGATTGTACTAGTAATCTTGCTATCTTAATTTCCCATTCTGGATAAATAGGAATGTTTTGCTTCAATAATTTATGAAGTTTACGCCATTCAATTTCTAATTGTTCATCTATATTTTTATAATTAGCATATAGAAGACATTGTCTAATAATTTCTTTACTTTGCGGAATTAAGTTTGGATCACGCAACTGGCGATCACTTAAAGCGATATTTATATCGCGACTTGGAATAGCAAATCTTACAAAGTTTGATTTTTCTAAGGCATCTATTCTTAATAAACCAGAAGTAGCTAATTTTTGTGCTAGTTCTTCTGTTTCTTTATACATTTCATACCACTCTAGAGCGGGATATTTATGTAGTACATGATATACATTTATCATAAAAATGAGCCAGTAAAATTTCTTATAATATTACAGAGTAGATATATTATAGTGAATTAAAATATGATCCCTATTTAAAAAATATAAATTTTGTATTTCACCATAACCTACGGAAATTAATTTGAAATACTATAAATTTATTATAGCTAAGTTAAAATAATTTCTTGCTTGAGGGGATAAATCTAAAATTATTTTGTATAACATTTGTATTTTAAATTATATATTTTAGATAATCTAGGTAACTTTATTTATATTGAGGTAACAATGAGTAACAAATTTTTCTTACAAGCCACTATGGTAATTGCTTTGGTTGCTTGTACTAATTCTCTAAATGCAGCAAGTTATTGTGCAATGCCTCAAGAAAAACAAGCTCTAGATATAAGAGCTATGCAAGCAGAAATGATGGTTGCAGCTATTAGTTGCGATCAGCAAAAAAAATACAATGCAGTTTTAACAAAATTTGAACAAAGCTTTGCTAATGCTGGTAAGGCAATGAAAGGTTACTTTATTAGAAATTATCACCATAATTTTGAAAATAAAATGAATATATTTATAACTGAAATTGCTAATGAATCATCTAGAGTTAGTTTAACTCAAGATGAAAAATCCTTCTGTAAATCAACAGCACAATTATTTGATAAAATTTTAGCTGGTGCTGCCAAAGATATTTATAAGGTTGCTAGTTTGGGTGGTTTTGAAAAACTTCACACTATAAAATCTTGTTCGAGTAAAGTAGCTTACTTAATTGAATAATCAATATTGTTACAAAAATATCTTAACATATTACTTTAATATTATATCATGCCATAAATTAATATATTAATTTATGGAGTGTTATGGCTGTATATTTTGAATCAACGCAAAGAGAGGAATATAAGAAGGCTCTGCTTGAACAAGTTTTAACGAAATTTTCATCAATAGCAAATAAGCTGACTTCAGATGATGATAGTTTTCTTGATAGGTCAGCACTTCAAGACATTAACTGTAAAGATAATTGGAATTTATATTATAAAAAATATAAAACAAACTTAGCTGATAATAAATACCTAGAAGCG
>CAZTUN010000070.1:0-9501 GCA_964616845.1 uncultured Rickettsiales bacterium
AAGTACTTAAACTTACCTTAGTACCATGTTTATTTTGGTATGATGGAGGAACAGCACCAAGTAGAGCTATCATATCAAGACATTTATCATCGTAAAAAGAAAAGTCATTTACTGGAATTCTATCGATTCCAGCTTTCTTTTGAAGCTCCCAATTATTCTTACGAATTTCTTTAGCTTTTTCATTTAAATCTTTTTCTGTAATATCGCCTTTCCAAAACGACTCTACAACTTTTTTAAGTTCTCTTTTAGCACCAATACGTGGAAAACCAAGATTTGCAGCAATAGCCATTATACACCTCTGTTAGCAAATGAAACCAAAACACCCCTAAGCCTTATCATAATCTATTTTTGTTAAGGGATGCGACAATTTTGCCAGAATGTATACTACATTCTTTGTAAAAAGAAAGAAAAATAAAGACAATGATTCATTTGTTCTATTTTTGTAACAATTTTATCCACAATATTTTTATAATAATCTATAAAAATCTCTTGTCTATTTATAGGCTGATATCTTAACTATTGATATAATTAGTACGCTAACACATGAATCGTCAAATAATAAATAAAAAACATCTTAAAGTTCGTCTCTTAAGTACTTGAAAAACTAAATAAGTTTAAGCCTCTCTTTTGCACAAACCGAC
Organism: uncultured Rickettsiales bacterium; assembly: GCA_964616845.1. Taxonomy (GTDB): domain Bacteria; phylum Pseudomonadota; class Alphaproteobacteria; order Rickettsiales; family UBA6187; genus CAYZBM01. Next base: position 642 of record CAZTUN010000070.1, read on the forward strand.
ACAATATATAGTATGTGTTCAATATTATACCACAAAATACTGTGGACATTATCTTTATAATAGATAGAATAAATTTAGATAATTTTGCTATAAAAGATGTTTTCTTTATAAGGGGTAAAAATAATGGAAAATCCTATAAAAACAGTTAAAACTGATGCCAATTTAGACAATAAACTATCTGATTTTGGAAAGGCTGTTTTGGCAGACCGCTATTTATTAAATGGCGAAGATTATCAAGGGTTATTTGCTCGTGTTGCAAAGCATTATAGCGATAATAGTGATCATGCTCAAAGATTGTATAACTATATGGCAAATTTATGGTTTATGCCAGCAACTCCAATACTTAGTAATGGTGGTACACATAGGGGATTACCTATATCTTGCTTTTTAAACGAAGCTCAAGACAGTTTACAAGGTATTGTTGATCTTTGGAATGAGAATGTCTGGTTAGCATCTCGTGGCGGCGGAATAGGCAGTTATTGGGGTAATTTGCGTTCAATCAACGAAACAGTGCGGGGAAATGGAAAAACTTCCGGTATCGTACCTTTCATTAAAGTTATGGACTCTATGACTCTAGCCATCTCACAAGGATCTTTAAGAAGGGGTAGTTCTGCCGTATATTTACCAATGTCTCATCCTGAAATAGAAGAATTTATTGATATTAGAAGGCCTACTGGTGGAGATCCTAACCGCAAAGCTTTAAACGTTCACCATGCAGTGGTAATACCAGATAAGTTTATGCATGCCGTTGAAAATGATGACATATGGGAATTACGTAGTCCTAAAGATAATTCTGTGCTTGCGGTTAAAAGAGCTCGTGATCTTTGGGTAAAACTTCTAAATGCTCGTATCGAAACTGGCGAACCCTATCTATTATTTATAGATAACGTCAATAATCAACTACCTGAATCATATAAACGTCTTGGTCTTAAGGTAAAAACATCTAATCTTTGCAGTGAGATAACTTTAGCGACAGGATTAGATCACAAGGAACAAGAACGTACTGCTGTTTGTTGTTTATCATCATTAAATCTTGAAAAATATGAAGAATGGAAAGACGATCCTCTCTTTATAGAAGATGTTATGCGTTTACTTGATAATGTTTTATCTGACTTTATAAAGCACGCACCTGATTCTATGCAACGAGCTCGCTATTCAGCAGAACGTGAACGTAGCGTTGGTCTTGGCGTAATGGGATTCCATTCATTTCTTCAAGCAAAACGTATTCCTATGGAGTCCGTAATGGCAAAAGTATGGAATAAGAAAATGTTCCAACATATTCGTAAAGAGGCTGACAAGGCATCTGTAAAATTAGCCTATGAAAGAGGTGCATGTCCTGACGCTGAAGAAGTTGGTTTAATGGAGCGCTTTACTCACAAGCTTTCTATCGCCCCTACCGCTTCAATTTCTATTATTTGCGGCAATTCTTCTCCTGGAGTTGAACCATTTGCGGCAAATAGCTTTACACAAAAAACGCTAACTGGCTCTTTTGTTGTACGTAATAAAAATCTAGTTAAATTACTTGAAGAAAAAAATAAAAATACTGATGATGTTTGGTCTTCTATTGCAACCAATGAAGGATCTGTACAACATCTAGAGTTTTTAAGCGAAGATGAAAAAGATATTTTCAAAACTGCTTACGAAATTGATCAACGCTGGATAGTAGAACATGCTGCTGATCGCACTCCTTATATATGTCAAGCTCAGTCAGTTAACGTGTTTATTCCAGGTAACGTTCATAAAAAAGACCTTCACAATATTCATTTTGCTGCTTGGAAAAAAGGCTGTAAAAGTTTATATTATTGTCGTTCAACATCTATACAACGTGCAGAAAAAGTTTCTCACGAAGTAAAAGATGGCAATAATTCAAACGTCATACCTTTACCCAATAGAAAAACTCCTGTAGATGGGGTTTTCAGGCAAGAAGTGGCACAAATAGAAGAATGTCTTGCTTGCCAGTAATAAAATAACTTTAGAATAATAATTAAGAGGTACAATTTTAATGTCCTTACTAGATGCACCACATATTTATAAACCGTTTAATTATCCTTGGGCGTACGAAGCTTGGCATACTCAACAGAAAATTCATTGGCTTCCAGAAGAAGTACCATTGGGTGATGATGTAAAAGACTGGCTTTACAATATCAATGAATCAGAACGTCATCTATTGACCCAAATATTCCGTTTCTTTACTCAAGCAGATATTGAAGTAAATAATTGTTATATGCGTCATTATTCTAGAGTATTTAAACCAACAGAAGTACAGATGATGCTCTCTGCTTTCTCAAATATGGAGACCATTCATATTGCCGCTTATTCACATTTATTAGATACTATTGGCATTCCTGAAGTTGAATATATGGCATTTCTAAAATATAAAGAGATGAAAGATAAATATGACTACATGAATAGTTTTAATGTAGATAATAAGCGTGAGATTGCTAAAACATTAGCTGTGTTTGGAGCATTTACGGAGGGTTTACAATTATTTGCTTCTTTTGCAATTTTGCTTAATTTTCCTCGTTTTAATAAAATGAAAGGTATGGGACAAATAGTTACTTGGTCTGTACGCGACGAAACTTTACACACTCAGTCTATCATTAGACTTTTTAAAACTTTCTTATCAGAAAATCCAGAGATATGGGATGATGAATTAAAAGAAGATCTATATACTGCATGCAAGACTATCGTAGGTCACGAAGATGCTTTCATTGACCTTGCCTTTGAAATGGGAGATATGCAAGGCTTGTCGGCAACTGAAGTCAAAAATTATATACGTTTCATAGGCGATCGCAGATTACTTCAACTTGGTCTAAACCCAATATATAATATTAAAAAAAATCCTTTAACTTGGTTAGACGAAATATTAAACGGTGTTGAACATGCTAACTTTTTTGAAAATAGAGTTACAGAGTACACTAAAGCTGCAACTGGTGGTAGCTGGGAAGATGTTTTTGCGGAAATGGATAACCTAAAACAAAAGGTATAGATATATACTTCAAAAATTTTATCAGCCGTCAATTTAAATTTTATTGATGGCTGTTCTTTTATTTTATAATAAAATAACTATATAGTCTCTTAGCTCTATAGACTTTTGTTAGTCTGTGGAGTATCATAAAAATGTATTATAGAGAAAGATTTTAGGAGATAATATTATGCAAATAACTGTATCTGGTAAACATTTAGACGTTGGAACATCTTTACACGAATATGTAAAAAACGATTTGTCTGAAATCGTTGCTAAATATTTTGAACATGCCGTAAGTGCAAGCGTTATATTCTCTAAAGAACGCCACTTATTTTGTGCAAATATAATGGTAAATGAAGGTACTGGCAATCATGTCATTATTAAAGCTGACGCACAAGATGATGATATTTATGTTGCTTTTGACAAAGCAGGTGAAAAGATTAAAAATCGACTAGCTCGCTATAAAGGTCGTATAAAAAATCACCATAAAGATAGTTTAAAACAAAGCATTATTGACGCAACTCAATATATTCTTTCGACAAAAGAAGAAGATCACGATAGCGATGAAGATAAACAATCACCTTTAATAATTGCTGAGAACCAAACTCATCTCGAACATTTAACTGTTAGCGATGCTGTAATGAAAATAGATCTAAAAGAGCTACCTGCCCTTATGTTTATAAATAAAAAAAATGGTCGTATTAACATGATATATCGTCGTAATGATGGTAATATCTCTTGGATAGACCCAGCTAATATTGAAAAAACAGCGGCAGCTGCCTAATGTGATTTGCTTAAAAAGGAGAACCTAGGTTCTCCTTTTTCTATTTTCTTTACTAATATAAATATTTTAATATATATTAAACACTACATTATCAAGCTTAACTCTAGTTTAGGAAGTAATTATTATGGATATATTTAGAGGGTTTATTGGCACTAGCATAGTTTTAACTTTTGTAGTTATTGCTTACGCAAAAGCTAAAGGAATCAATCCTACAGATCTAACCTTTAGTGATATAAAGCTAATGGGAGACGACATACTAAATACTATAGTTGCCGCCCTTGCTTATGTTAGCCATCTAGTATCTGGCATAGGAACTAATTCAACTCCTGAGCTACCGAATATTTTTAATAAATAATCTCAGTCGCACTTCAGGAACAATCCTAAATCTCCCCCCTAGGCGGCACAATTAAAGCCTATAAATTTATATGCTGCTATTAAGAATATTACTCATAATCGCACTATATCTTGTATTATCAAGATTACTTCTTTTAGGTACTTCTAAATTATTACCTTTTATATTTTGATTATTATTTGCTAGTAAACTTGACATAGCAGAAACCAAAACTCCACCTGCTACTACTCCCGCTAACGAAACAAAAGAAGGTTTTCGTATTGCATTAAAAAACATAATATACCTATATATTTTTTATAATTAATGTAATGAATTTATAATTTCATCGCCCATTTGTTCTGTACCGATCAATTTAGCACCTTCTTGCATAATATCTCCCGTACGATATCCTGCCGCCAATACTTTTTTGATCGCATTATCGATCAAATCAGCTTCATTTTGCAAATCAAAGCTATATCTTAACATCATTACTAAACTCAAAATAGTAGCTAAAGGATTTGCTATTCCCTTACCTGCAATATCTGGAGCAGATCCATGTACTGGCTCATATAAACCTGGCATTCCAGCTTCACTTAAAGAAGCAGAAGGAAGCATACCTAGAGAACCTGTTAACATCGCAGCACAATCTGATAAAATATCTCCAAACATATTCCCTGTAACCATTACATCAAATTGTTTAGGATTTCTAACTAACTGCATAGCAGCATTATCAACATACATATGCGATAAGCTAACATCTTTATATTCATTATCATGAAGTTTTTGTACTTCTTCACGCCAAAACTCCGTACATTCTAAAACATTAGCTTTATCAACTGAACATAACTTCTTATTACGCTTTCTAGCTAATTCAAAGGCTACTTTGGCTATTCTTACTACTTCATGAGTTGTATAAGTCATAGTGTTAAATCCCCTACGCTCTCCATTTGCTAAGGTTTCAACTCCACGTGGTTGCCCAAAATATAAATCACCAGTTAGTTCTCTAACTATTAAAATATCTAATCCTGAGATTACTTCTCGTTTTAAAGTAGACGCATCAACCAATTCTGGAAATACTATGGCAGGTCTTAAATTAGCAAAAAGATTTAATGCTTTACGTATTCCAAGCAATCCTTTTTCTGGACGAACTGATATATCAAGACTCTCCCATTTTGGCCCACCAACTGCGCCTAGTAAAACAGCATCAGAATTTTTAGCATTTTTTACTGTTTCTTCTGGAAGTGGATTTCCTGTTTGATCATAAGCTGCTCCGCCAATCAAACCGTATTGCACAGAAAAATTAGTATTTTTGTTCTCATTAAGCCAGTCTATTATTCTAACTGCTTGTTTAGTTACCTCAGGTCCTATTCCATCACCTGCTAATACATAGATCTTCTTTGTCATAAAAATTTCCACTTAAAATAACTATATCCCTACTAAAAAGTAGATAGACTTATACAATACAGAAAATGTTTTGCAAGTCTTACTACACTATTGATCCATATATAAGGGATATGTCTTGTTTATAGGTTCTCCAGTAAGCATGCTATTTGATGCAAAGCACTTATTAAGGTAATCTATTGAATATTTGCAAAATACCATAGTATTAATCTCATCTATAGAAGCTCTGTCAAGCAGCCTTGTCATTACTTTCTTTGGTTCTACAGCACGCTCATCACCTATACGCTCTGCAATTAGATACAAAGCATAAATTAAGTGATAGGAGTTCCCTCCACCAATAAAATGGTTTGGCTCTATTAACAACGCATATTTATGATAATATTCCTCGCTTTGACCAACTAATCGTGCCATATCATAGGGACTAGGGTGTCCTGAAATAATGCAGCTATTCTGATCAGTATAATAATCATCACATATACCATCAGCTTTAGCACCTTCAAAAAAGAAAAATGCTCCAAATAATACCAGCAATATATAGATTATATAATTTCTCATAATAGATGAGATATATAAACTATAATTATTAACAATGAGTTAATAAAAATAAAATATTTTTAATATAACCAAGGAAGCTTTTCTTTATGTCTGGTAATAAAATTTGCAATCTTATCATTTTTTTGCAAAGTAATGCCTATATCATCTAATCCTTCTAATAGACATTTTTTATTATTGGCATCGATAACAAAATTAAATTCTTTCGCACTATTACTATTATCACAAGTAATTTTATTTTCTAATAAATTTACCGTAACTATAGGATTTGGATTAATTGTTGTATACTCAACTAAATTATCTATATCTTCTTTAGGCAAAGTAATTAACAAGATACCATTTTTAAACGAGTTATTATAGAAAATATCAGCAAAACTCGGAGCTATAACACATTTTATGCCAAAATCAGCAAGTGCCCATGGCGCATGTTCTCTTGATGAGCCACAACCAAAATTAGATCCAGAAATTAAAATCCCAGCCTTTCTATAAGGCTCACGGTTTAGTATAAAATCTTTTATCTCGCTACCATCAGGATTAAATCTCATTTCATCAAATAGATTAGCACCTAGACCAGTACGTTTAATCGTTTTTAAAAACTGTTTAGGTATAATCATATCAGTATCAACATTTGCTATTGGCAATGGAGCTGCAATTGCTGTCATCTTTGTAAATTTTTCCATAATTTTATTCCCTATAAAATACTATACAATTTTATATTAAATTTCTTACATCGGCAAAACTACCTTTAATAGCAGCAGCAGCAGCCATTGCAGGACTCATAAGGTGAGTTCGACCACCCCTTCCCTGACGTCCTTCAAAATTTCTGTTAGACGTAGAAGCGCATCTTTCGCCTTGTTCAAGCTTATCAGCGTTCATTGCAAGACACATTGAACAACCTGGTTCACGCCATTGAAATCCAGCTTCAGTAAATATTTTATCAAGTCCTTCTTGCTCTGCTTGTTGTTTTACTAAACCAGATCCAGGCACGATCATTGCCAATTTAACATTAGAAGCAACTTTCTTGCCTTTTACAATTTTTGAAACTTCTCTTAAATCTTCAATACGACCATTGGTACAAGAACCAATAAATACCTTATCTATCTTGATATCTTGGATAAATTCGCCTCCTTTAAATCCCATATAATCAAGAGAACGCTTTATAGCATTTCTTGCTTCATCAGTAGAACCGCTAGAAGCTTCTGGGATATAACCATTAATTGGAATAACATCTTGAGGACTTGTTCCCCAGCTAACTTGAGGAATTATTTCAGAAGCATTAATATCAATTTCTGCATCAAAAATAGCATCATTATCGGAATATAGACTTTTCCAGAATGCTACAGCCTTATCCCAATGATCCCCTTTAGGAGACATTGGTCGATTTTTTAAATAAGCAAAAGTCTTTTCATCTGGAGCTATCAATCCCGCCCTTGCACCAGCTTCTATCGTCATATTACAAACTGTCATTCTTCCTTCTATAGAAAGATCTTGTATTACCTGACCTGCATATTCAATTACAAAACCAGTTCCACCAGCAGTGCCAATCTTAGCAATTATTGCAAGTATAACATCTTTTGGAGTAACTCCTGCAGACAACTTGCCATTAACGTTAATTCTCATTGTTTTAGCCCGCTTGTGAATCAGGGTTTGCGTAGCTAAAACATGCTCAACTTCACTAGTACCAATTCCAAATGCTAAAGCTCCAAACGCACCATGGGTAGAAGTATGACTATCTCCACATACTATTGTCATACCAGGCTGAGTAAGACCTTGTTCTGGACCTACTACATGGACAATACCTTGACGTATATCATTCATCGGAAAATAAGTTATACCAAATTCCTTAGCATTATCTTCTAAAGTTTGTACTTGTATGCGTGAAGTTTCATCTTTTATTCCATCTAAGCGATCTTTAGTTGTAGGCACGTTATGATCTGCAACAGCTAAAGCTGCCTTCGGCAGCTTTGGCTTACGACCAGAAAGCCTTAATCCTTCAAAGGCTTGCGGACTAGTTACTTCATGAATTAAATGTCTATCTATATATAAAAGACATGCTCCATCTGTTAATTCATCAACTAAATGATTATCTAATATTTTTTGATATAATGTTTTACTTGTCATAAGAATAATAAACTATCTAAATAATTTTAAGAAAAAAGAGCCCAATAGCAAACCTACTGAGCTCGTTAATAATTTTAAATATTTCAACTTATATAGACAAAGCCCAGTAAAAAGCCTCTAAGATAAGCACTCTAAAATTTAAGAATTGTTTTCTGCTGCTTGTGCCGCCTGAGCATCGTTAGCAGAATTAGTAAAGTCACGTTTTTCTACGATACGAGCAGCCTTACCAGCAAGATCACGCATATAATATAGTTTAGCACGACGAACAACACCCTTACGTAACACAACAACACTCTCAACAAGTGGAGAATATAGTGGGAAAACACGCTCTACACCCTCACCGTGAGAAATCTTACGCACAGTAAAAGAAGAATTTAATCCACGATTTTTTATAGCAATGCATAGCCCTTCAAAAGCCTGAATACGCTCAGTTTTACCTTCAACGATACGAACATTAACTCTTACGCTATCTCCAGCTTTAAACTCTGGAATTTTTTTAGTTAAACGCTCGATCTGCTCTTGGTTAAATTTTTCAAGAATCTTGTTATGTGACATTGTATTAACCTCAATTATTCATCTTTTTTTATCGAAACAGTTTTTAAACCATTTTGGCTCTCATATTCTTGCCATAAATCAGGTCGCCTCTTTCTAGTTAGCTCCTGAGATAAGGATAGACGCCAATTAGCTATCTTAGAATGATCTC
>CAZTUN010000071.1:0-9456 GCA_964616845.1 uncultured Rickettsiales bacterium
CAATAGTTCCTATATTACAGTGCGGTTTCGTACGCTCAAATTTTTCTTTAGTCATTAATTTACTCCCATTAGTTATTTAATATTCTATTTTTTATGCAACTTTAGCTTTTATTTCTTCAGCTACGTTATGAGGAACTTGCGCATAACGCTCAAATTGCATAGTAAATTGTGCTCTACCTTGCGACATAGAACGCAAAGCGTTAACATAGCCAAACATTGAAGCAAGAGGAACTGTTGCACTTATAACTTGAGCATTACCTCTTGGTTCCATACCACTAATTTGACCACGTCTTGAATTTAGATCTCCGATTACATCACCTGTATAGTCATCAGGAGTTATAACTTCAACTTTCATCATTGGCTCAAGTATTACAGGACCTGCTTGAGGCATAGCTTCACGGAAAGCAGCCTTAGCAGCAAGTTCAAACGCAAGAGCACTAGAATCTACATCGTGGTAAGCACCATCAACCAATGTAGCTTTAAAGTCAACAACTGGATAACCAGCAAGAACTCCTGTCTCTTTTATTTGTCCAATACCTTTTTCAACAGCAGGAATAAATTCCCTAGGAACGTTACCACCTACAACTTGCTCTTCAAATACAAATCCACCACCAACTTCTAATGGCTCGAATATAATTTTCACTTTTGCGTATTGTCCAGCACCACCAGTTTGCTTTTTGTGTTGGTAAACTATTTCAGTTTTTTTAGTAATTGTTTCACGATAAGCCACTTGTGGAGCACCAATATTAGCCTCAACATTAAACTCACGACGCATACGATCAATGATAATTTCTAAGTGTAACTCACCCATACCCTTAAGTACTGTCTGACCACTTTCTTCGTCTGTCATTACATGAAGAGAAGGATCTTCAGATACTAATCTTGCTATAGCCATTCCCATTTTTTCTTGGTCTGCTGTAGTTTTAGGTTCAACTGCAACCTCAATTACAGGCTCTGGGAATATCATTCTTTCTAATACTATAGGTTTATTAGGATCACAAAGAGTATCACCAGTTGTAGTATTTTTTAATCCAGCAATAGCAACTATATCACCAGCACTTGCAAATTTTATATCTTCACGTGAGTTGGCATGCATCAATAACATACGTCCTACACGCTCTTTTTTATCTTTAACTGAGTTAAGTAAAGTATCCCCAGATTTTAAAACACCAGAATAGATCCTTACGAAAGTTAGAGAACCAACAAATGGATCTGTCATAACTTTAAATGCTAATCCACTAAATGGCTCAGCATCAGAACTTTTTCTTGATATTTTTATAGTCTCATTATTAGGATCTTCACCTTCAACAGAAGCTATATCAACAGGAGACGGTAAGTAATTAACCACAGCATCAAGTAGAGGCTGAACACCTTTATTTTTAAAGGCAGATCCACAAAGCACAGGAACGAAATTACCATTCATTACGCCTTTACGGATACATTTCTTAATAGTTAAATAATCTATTTCTTTTCCTTCTAGGTAAGATTCCATTACAGTATCATCAGCTTCAACTGCACCTTCGATCAATTTCTCATGATATTCTTGAGCTTGATCTTTTAAGTCATCACGAATAGGTCTATATTCAAATTGCGCACCAAGACTTTCATCTTTCCAGATAATCTCTCTCATTTGAACTAGGTCGATAATTCCTTCAAACTTATCTTCAGAGCCAATAGGCAATGTAATAACTAGAGGACGAGCACCCAAACGATTCTCTATCATATCCACACATCTGTAGAAATCAGCGCCAATTCTGTCCATTTTATTAACAAAACATATTCTTGGCACACCATATTTATCAGCTTGTCTCCATACCGTCTCAGATTGAGGCTCAACACCAGCAACCCCGTCAAACACAGCAACAGCACCATCAAGAACCCTAAGCGAACGCTCAACCTCAATAGTAAAGTCAACGTGACCAGGAGTATCAATAATATTAATACGGTGAACTTTGTTAGTATCAGGACATTTCCAGAAGCAAGTAGTAGCTGCAGAAGTAATTGTTATACCACGCTCTTGCTCTTGTTCCATCCAGTCCATTGTAGCGGCACCTTCGTGAACTTCTCCAATTTTATGCGACTTACCAGTATAATACAAAATCCTCTCGGTTGTTGTAGTTTTACCAGCATCGATGTGAGCCATAATTCCAATATTACGATATAACTCTATCGGAGTTTCTCTAGAAATTGACATAATTGTACTAACCTATTCTTAAAAAATACTTTAAAATCTATAACTTAACCAAAAAGCAAAATACTACCACTTATAATGAGAGAATGCTTTATTTGCTTCTGCCATCTTATGGGTATCTTCACGTTTTTTAATTGCAGCACCACGTTTGTTATAAGCTTCCATAATCTCAGCAGCTAACTTCATACTGATAATTTTCTCTGAACGCTTCCTTGCAGCCATGATCAACCACTTAATTGCAAGAGCAAGTCTTCTTTCAGGACGAACTTCCACTGGAACTTGATAAGTAGCACCACCAACACGACGCGATCTAACTTCAACATGAGGCTTTACATTTTCCAAAGCTTCCATGAAAACTTCTATACCATCACGCTTAGCTTTACGCTCTATTTCTTGAATAGCATCATATAAAGCTTTTTCAGCTACAGACTTCTTACCCATTCTCATCAAACAATTGATGAATTTAGATACTATAACACTTCCATACTTAGCGTCTGGTAAAACTTTTCTTTTTTCTGCTGCTCTACGACGAGACATATTTAAAACCTCAAATTACAAAATTCTATAAATTATTTACATTACTTAGGACGTTTAGCACCGTATTTAGAACGACCTTTCTTTCTATCCTTAACTCCTTGAGTATCCAAAGCTCCACGGATAGTATGATATCTAACTCCCGGTAAGTCTTTTACCCTTCCACCACGAATAAGTATCACTGAGTGTTCTTGCAAGTTATGCCCTTCTCCTGGAATATAAGAAGTAACCTCAAAGCCGTTAGTAAGTCTAACACGAGCAACTTTACGCAATGCTGAGTTTGGTTTTTTAGGAGTAGTAGTATAAACACGAATACAAACTCCGCGTTTTTGTGGACTAGCTTGTAAAGCTGGAACTTTATCAGTATCTGGCTTAGAACGACGAGACTTTCTAACTAATTGATTAATTGTAGGCATAATAAAACGAATCCTTCAGAAGAATCTAATTTTTAATTGAAACGAGCTTAAAAAAACGCACCTTTAATTTGATGGCATTTTCCCAAAATGATGGCGCATACTAGTGACGTGCCTCCTTTTCGTCAAGAGAAAATTAAATATAATTACAATAATTTTATTACTTCCTCATTTATAACATCTAAAAAAGTAAATCTATCCCTTGAATACTTACTAAAGCGAACGGATTGATTATATTGCTGTTTATCTAATCCTAAAAACGAAAAATTTGGCTCTAATCCAGCATTTATTAATATAACTTCTAATTTTTTAGCCTGTATAAATACCGGCTTCAAACACGTTTTTATCTCTTGCTCTCGTGTAATAATTTTTTGAACAGCTTTTTCTAAAAAGATTTTCTTTTTTTTATATAAATAAAGACAATTTTTAGCTAATTTACTCCCAAAAAAATCCTCTATTTCACTTTCAGACTTATCAATTTTATGATCAAGTAATTCTTCCCAACTAGTGCTCAAGAAAAATTCTTGTATTTTTGCCATCGCAAGCGTGGTAACTGCTATTTGCTCGCCATGATAAAAATTTGACATCTTATCTCCATAAACCATTTCCATCGTATGAGCTATCATATGCTCACCTTGACTTGCAGGATAACTACCACCAGAAATTGTCATGCCAATTCCAGAAATAACTAGCATTTTAGCCAAATTCTCTACAAAACTACTATCAAACTCGGTTTTTTTCCAGTTTTCAAGAAAAGAAAGCATTTTATTCTCATAAAAAGAAAGCATAGCAAATGGAGCACTATAATAAGGCGTAGCCAAAACCATATGCGAAAACAACCAGTCCACTTGAGCAGTAGAGCGACATAACATGTCACCAATACCAGCTCTAATAAGCCTTATTGGACTATTAGTCATTACCTCCAAATCCATAAAAATAGCTACTGGATAATGAGCTCTCTTTGATGTACGCAATCCATTTTCTATAACAGAAGCAGATATAGAGGCATATCCATTCATAGATGGTGCTGTTGCAAAGACTAAATAAGGTATTTTATTTAAGAAGCTAGCATATTTACATATATCATTTATTGTACCGCTTCCTACAGCTATTAGAGCAGAACTTGCTTTAATATCCGAGGATAATTTGTTAATAACTTTTGTATCTGGTCTAACATCACTTGGTAATATTATTAAATCGTTCTTAGTAACTTCATGAATATAACTGCCCAGAACTTTATAACTATTTCTATCACAAACTATAGTTACATGTTTTTTATCAAAACAAGCCTGCTCTAACAAATAATTTATTTTTGCTTTTAAATTTCCTATATAAACATGTTTGATAATAGATCCTATAGGAGCGTTACTGTCTGGATTTATCCAGCTACCTTCTATTATTTTCTCAAACACATCACTTGACATAAAAACTTCAAAGACTCTAAAAAATTATTCCATAATCTAAAAAACACAAAATACCCTATTGTATAAAAGCTATAAGTCAATTAATTTGATGACCACATAAAGAATTAAGCAACGCAGAACCTAGTTAGCCTTAGCAAATGTTTTTAAAAAAGGATTTTTGAGAATAATTTTATGAGTAGTATAAACATAATTGGCACATGGACTCTCTATCTAAAAGAAGTAAACCGCTTCTTAAAAGTTTACAATCAAACAATCCTTGCTCCCGTCATTACATCTTTATTATTTTTAGCGGTTTTTAACTTAGCACTTGGCAACAATATTCATAAAATTGGCAATATATATTTTAATCAATTTATGGCTGCTGGATTAGTTATGATGGCAGTAGTGCAAAATGCTTTTGCTAATACATCTTCTTCTTTTATTATGGGAAAAGTTCTTGGTATAATTATAGACTATCTCATTCCACCCATCTCAACTGGCGAATTAATTTTTGCTATGGTAATGGCTGGAATTACCAGAGGTCTTTTTGTAGGAATATTAGTATTAATAGCATTATTTTTCTTTATTCCCATTCATATAAATTCATATTTTTTTGTAATTTTCTATCTATTAACTGCTTCAATGCTACTTGCTTTACTAGGACTTCTTGCAGGAATCATCTCCGAAACTTTTGACCATATGGCAGCAATTACTGCATATATAATAACTCCTATGGCTTTTTTATCTGGAACTTTCTATTCTGTAGAAAACCTTCCTTCTTTTTGGAGAAATTTAAGCAGTATAAATCCATTTTTTTATATGATTGATGGATTTAGATTTGGTCTAACAGGATATCATGATGGCAATCTTTCTGTTGGAATTATTTTTATGATTTCTATAATCTCTATAATATGGTTTGCTGTCTATATTATGATTGCTAAAGGATATAAAATCAAAAATTAGCACTTAGCCTTATTTTATTATTGACATATCCTGCCTTACTAGCAGATAATTCGCCGCTTCTAGAAATAATTATATTCAATACATTTTGAGAGGTTACCTTAAATTGAGCAACCCAATACTTCCAGTTTACAACCGCAGTAAAATTAACATATCACATGGTAAAGGTATTTATCTTTACGATACTAGTGGCAAAGAATATATAGATTTCATTTCGGGAATAGCCGTTAATTGCCTTGGTCACTGCCACCCTGATATGGTAGTTACTTTAACCAATCAAGCACGTAAACTATGGCAAACTTCTAATCTTTTTAAAATTCCTGGTATGGAAGAATATGCTACAAAATTATTAGAGCATAGCTTTGCTGATACTGTTTTTTTTGGTAACTCTGGAGCAGAAGCAGTAGAATGTTGTATTAAAATGGTACGCAAATATCACGACGCTACTGGCAATCCTGATAAATATCGTATTATAACTTTTACTGGTGCGTTTCATGGCAGGACATTGGCGGCTATGTGGGCAAGCAAAAGAGATCCTTTAATCCAAGATGGCTTTGGTCCTGCTGTAGAAGGATTTGATCCTGTAGAATTTGGTAATATTGAACAAGTACGCCAAGCTATAACTAAAGAAACTGGTGCAATATTAGTTGAAGTAATACAAGGCGATGGCGGAATAAGAGTTGCAGATAAAGAGTTTATCCAAGCTCTAAGAAATATCTGTAATGAAAAATCTTTACTCCTATGCATTGACGAAATTCAATCTGGAATGGGAAGAACTGGAAAATTATTTGCTCACGAACATTATGGAATAACTCCAGATATCATGACCTCTGCTAAAGGTCTTGGTGGAGGCTTTCCAATCGGAGCATGTCTTGCTACAGAAAAAGCGGCTTGTGGAATGACTCTAGGTACTCATGGTTCAACTTATGGTGGCAACCCCTTAGCTATGGCAGTTGGCAATAAAGTATTGTCGATTGTAACTAGCTCTGGCTTTCTCGATAAAGTCACTGCTATGGGCGACTATCTAAAATCAGAATTAGAAAAATTAAAGACTAATTATCCTAGTGCTATTCTTGAAGTCAGGGGCAAAGGTTTAATGTTAGGAATAAAACCTGCTGGCGAAAACAAAGAAGTAGCAAAAAAACTAGAAGATAACGGATTACTTGTTGCTTGCGCTGGTGAAAATATCATTAGATTGCTTCCTCCTCTAATTATAGAAAAAAGCCAAATTGACCAAGCCATAAATATAATAAGCAGAACATTGAGGTAATCTATTATGGCTAATTTTATTGATATAAACCAATTATCAAAAAATGATTTAATTAAAATCATAGAGTTAGCCATAGAGCTAAAAAATAGACAAAAAAAAGCGGCAAACATTTAGCAATGATTTTTGAAAAGCCTTCAACTAGAACTCGTACTTCTTTTGAAGTGGGAATTAACCAATTAGGTGGTCATGCTATTATAATTAATAGTGAAAATAGTCAACTTGGTCGTGGCGAAACTCCATCTGATACCGCAAAAGTTTTATCTCGCTATGTTGATCTTATCATGGTTCGTTGCTTTAAACACGAAATGTTAATGGAATTGGCTCAATATTCTTCCGTTCCAGTTATAAATGGTCTAACTGACTTTAGTCATCCTTGTCAAGTTATGGCTGACATTATGACCTTTATCGAGCATCGCGGAGATATTTCTGGCAAAAATATTGCTTGGTTGGGTGATGGAAATAACATGGCAAATTCTTGGATACATGCAGCAGTTCAATTTGATTTTAATTTAACCCTTGCCTGCCCAAAAGAACTTATGCCAGATCGTAATGTTTTAGAATGGGCGAAAAAAAATTCTTCTAATATAGATATAACCACTGATCCAAAAAAAGCAGCTAAAGATGCTAATTTAGTCACAACGGACACTTGGATATCAATGGGCGATAAGGATGCAAAAAAAAGAAAAAAACTTCTCGCTCCTTTTCAAGTAAATAATAAAATTATGAATCTTGCTTCTAATGATGCGATATTTATGCACTGCCTACCAGCTCACCGCGGTGAAGAAGTAACAGACGAAGTTATAGACGGAAAACAATCTGTTGTCTTTGATGAAGCAGAAAATCGTTTACATATTCAAAAAGCCATTATGATTTGGTGCTTGAAAAATATATAGTTATTCGTGTAGCATATATATTTAAAGATGATTATGTTTTTTACAGTTATATTATTTTTAGGTAAAACATATTTATATTTGTAACACCTATCTGCTTGCAAAAGTTATTGTACAAAGATAAGGAAATAAGTAAGTGAATAAAAATCTTAAACAAGCCAATTCTGAAAGCTACCAATATATTAATAGGGCGGTAAAAGATGGCACTTACTTTGAAGAATCCCTTGAATGGTATATATATAAGTACGTTTCTCCTATTACAGAAAGATGTTATTCTTTTTTATTTGCAGTAATTTCTTTATTATGTTTTGTTATCTCAATAATAGGTATAAACTCCATAGGAGATATATCAAGTCAGATACCTTTTGTTACATATGTGCCAGATTCTTTAAGCAAAATATCTAATATAAAACATATTGGTAGTAAAAAAGAATCACCTCAACAAGCCGTTACACGTTATTTAATTTATGATTATATAACTACTCGCGAAGAATTTTTTCCAGATAAAATGGACGATAAAAATTACCAAAGAATTTTAAAGAAAATAAAAAGTTCTTCTTCTAAAGCAGTATTAAATGAGTTTAAGAATTATATGAATGCAACCAATCCTTATAGCCCATTTGTTCGCTATAAAGATGGTAAGTCACGCTCAATCCATATTACAGGAATTAGCTTTGCCAAAGATGATCCAACTAGTGGAAAGGCAACGGTTATGTTTAATGCAATAGAAAGTAGTATTGGACAAGCAGACAAATCAAGCTCTTGGGAAGTAAGTCTAAATTATAAAGTTCCAGATATGGAAATGATTGCAAAAACTCAAGCTCCTTTAAGGTTCTTAGTAAAATACTATAAAGCTAAACAATTAGACGGTATAAATAAAAATTAATTAAAGGGATTATAAAATCATGTTACGACTAATTAACATCTTAATAGCTATCACATTATTAATTTTCTCTTTACAAGCCAATGCGATCGAAACTTCACGACCTTTACCTGGCGATAGCAGACTTAGAGTTATAACTTACAACCCAACAACTGTTCATAAATATACAGGTTTTTACAATTATGAGGCTAGTATATTATTTGGTGAAGGAGAAGAAATAAAAACTATCTCTATGGGCAATCCTTCTGCTTGGCAAATGGTTCCTAGCGGACGCAGATTATTTTTAAAGCCTGTCGCAGATAATCCAGATGATGCTACAACTAATGCTTTAATTATAACTAATAAGCGTACCTATCACTTTATTTTTAGTGCTGCTGAAGTTGGTGAAGATGGAATTAACGATCCCAATTTAGTATGGGAAACCAGCTTTGTTTATCCAGATGATGATAACGGAATTGTTCATACTAGCAAAGCAAGTACAGGTCCTGATCTAACAGATCCAAGTAAATATAATTTTAATTATACAATTTCAGGATCTGATTATATCGCTCCTAAAAAAATATTTGATGATGGACAATTTACTTACTTTCAATTTAAAAAAGAACATGATGAAGTTCCTGCCTTTTTCTTAGTCGACGCACAAGGACATGAAGCTTTAATCAATTATCGCGTTGAAGGTGATTATATTGTAGTTGAACGCATAGCAAGCCAATTTACTCTACGCCACGGTCAAGACGTAACTTGCGTATTTAACGAACATAAACCATTTGTTAAACCAATAGCTAAGAAGAAAAAGAAGAAAGGTTGGTTTTCTTGGTTATAAGCTTGTCTATATTTAATAAAACTAGACCTGACTATAAAGTCTGCCGTGAAAAAGGCTACGAGCCACTCTTAGATTAGGCTATATAATAT
>CAZTUN010000072.1:0-9277 GCA_964616845.1 uncultured Rickettsiales bacterium
ATCGGAGTATTGTTATTTATTGGGGCAATGGGTAAGTCGGCGCAATTTATATTACATACTTGGTTACCAGATGCTATGGAAGGACCTACTCCTGTTTCTGCGTTAATTCACGCAGCAACAATGGTAACAGCAGGAGTATTTTTGGTTGCTAGATGTTCGCCAATTTATGAATATGCTCCTAGCGCACTAAATATGATAACTTTTGTAGGTGGGCTTACAGCAATATTTGCAGCAACAGTTGCTGTAACACAAAATGATATAAAAAGAATTATAGCTTATTCGACTTGTTCACAGTTAGGGTATATGTTTTTTGCTTGTGGAGTCTCTGCCTATAGTGCTGGAGTTTTCCACTTGTTAACGCATGGCTTTTTTAAAGCTTTGTTATTCTTATGTGCTGGAAGTGTTATTCATGCTATGTCAGATGAACAAGATATTCGCAATATGGGAGGTATTTATAAAAAAATACCATTCACCTATACTATGATGTTAATAGGAACTATTGCAATTGTTGGATTCCCACCATTATCTGGATATTTTTCAAAGGATGCCATATTGGAGGCAGCTTATGTAAAAGCGCAAACTAATGATATTGCAAAATTTGCTTATATATCTGGATTGCTTGCCGCTGTTCTTACATCATTTTATTCTTGGCGGTTAATATTTGTTACTTTCCATGGTCAAAATCGTTCAAGTAAAGAAGTTTACTCACATATTCATGAATCACCAAAAGTTATGACTATACCATTATTAATTTTATCTTTTGGGGCAATATTTGCTGGAGGAATATTGGCTAAATATTTTGGCATTAATGGAGAAGAGCTTAAATTTTGGAATGGTTCAATATTCATGCTAAATCAAGATGGTAACATATTGGAACAAGCCGAACATATCTCAACTTTAGCTAAAATATCTCCTTTACTTGCTGGTCTGTCTGGATTGGGATTAGCTTATTTCATTTATATATTAAGACCTGATTCTGCTTCTAGCTTAGCTAAGAAATTTTCTTTCTTATATAATTTTTCTTACAATAAGTGGTATATCGATGAATTATATAATTGCATTTTTGTAAAGCCAACCAAGTTATTAGGAGCTTTCTTTAGCAAAAAAATCGATATAGCAATAATTGATAATTTAGGACCTAATGGTTGTGCAAAAATTGCAGGAGGTTCTTCTCAACTAATATCAAGATTGCAAAATGGCTTAATTTATGTTTATGCCTTTTCAATTATATTAGGATTGGTTTTGTTTACAGGTTATTATATTTGGTTTAATTAGTTTATCGTAAAATAAAGAGAATATATGTATCAGTTTAATCTATTATCTACATTGCTGTTGCAGCCTATAATTGGAGCTATAATAATAGCCTTGTTATTTCGTGCAAATAGTAACTTTTCTAATAAATATATTAGACCGTTTACCTTATTTATAACTATAATAAATTTTATCATATCGCTTTCTTTATATTATCATTTTGATCGTAACAGTTCTGGATTTCAGTTTGTTGAAAAATATGATTGGATAAAACAATATGGCATATCATATCATTTAGGAGTTGATGGTATATCCATTTATTTTGTCTTGCTAACTACATTCTTAATGCCTTTATGTATTCTAACTGGCTGGAAGGGTATCAATGAAAGACTAAAAGAATATATGATATCTTTCTTATTACTAGAATCAATGGTGATAGGTGTATTTTGTGCTTTGGACTTGGTATTATTTTATATATTCTTTGAAGCTGTACTAATACCAATGTTTTTAATTATTGGTATATGGGGTGGAGATAATCGTATATATGCAGCCTTTAAATTCTTTTTATATACTTTAACTGGCTCAGTTTTATTTCTAATAGCCGTTATATATATATATAAGGAAACAAAGACTACAGATGTTACTTTGCTTGCTCCGTTAGTTTCTCATTTTACATTAAGTGTTCAAAAGTGGTTATGGCTTGCGTTCTTTGCTTCATTTGCAGTAAAAGTTCCAATGTGGCCGTTCCATACATGGTTGCCAGATGCTCACGTGCAAGCTCCTACTGCTGGTTCAGTAATACTTGCTGGAGTTTTATTAAAATTGGGTGGCTATGGATTTATTAGATTTTCTTTGCCTTTATTACCTGAGGCTAGTCATTATTTTACTCCTTTAATGTTTGGATTAAGTATAGTTGCAATAATTTATACTTCATTGGTTGCCTTGATACAGGAAGACATGAAAAAGTTAATAGCCTATTCTTCAGTTGCGCATATGGGATTTGTGACTTTAGGAATTTTTGCTATGAATCGTCAAGGGATTGATGGTGCTATTATAGTTATGCTTAGTCATGGTATAGTTTCAGCAGCGTTATTTATGTGTGTTGGAGTTTTATATGATAGGCTACATACTAAATTAATTGATAAATATGGTGGTGTAACTAAAGTTATGCCAAAATTTGCTGCATTCTTTATGTTGTTTATGATGGCTTCAATAGGCTTGCCTGGAACTAGTGGGTTTGTTGGAGAGCTTGTAACTATGGCTGGATTATATAAAGTAGATAGTATAATTACGGCACTATCGGCTACTTCGGTGATTTTAGGAGCAGCTTATATGTTATGGTTATATTCAAGAGTTATGTTTGGAAAAATAACAAATAATGAAGTTAATACTATGTCAGATATTTACTGGCATGAGTGGCTAATGTTTATACCAATAGTAATATTCATATTGCTAATTGGTATATATCCAGCGTTTATTACAGATTTAACAAAATTATCAGTACAAAATCTGTTATTGCAAATAAAAACGAACTAAGTTTTGAGGTTAGATTATGGTTCTTTCTGAACTAAAATATATTTTGCCTGAATTAATTTTAGTAGGATCTGCTTTACTATTATTAATTATTGGTGCATTGCAAAAGAATAAAGGTTTTTCGCTACAGCTAGCTATGGCATTTATTGCAGTATTGGTGGCAGTTGTAAAAGAATGCAGCTTATTTAGTCATAAGCTTAGTTACTTTTCAAATATGCTGTATAACAATGACATTATTGTTTTTGCAAAACTACTGATATTGTCAGCATCTTTATTTATTTTAATTATTTCTGCAGCTTATTTTAGGGCAAATAAAGAAATAATAAAATCAGAATATAATGTATTAATATTATTTGCCTTAGCAGGTATGATGTTAATGATTTCTGCCAACAACTTAATAGCTTTGTATATGGGTTTAGAGTTACAAAGCTTAGCTCTTTATATATTAGCATCATTTAATCGCGATAATATAAAATCTTCTGAGGCAGGATTAAAATATTTTGTATTGGGTTCATTAGCTTCAGGATTATTATTGTTTGGCAGTTCATTTATTTATGGATTTGGCGGTGGATCTTTAGATTTTGATCAAATAGCTATTAATATCCATAGCGGAATGAACTTAGGAGTATTAATTGGGTTAGTATTTGTAATAATTGCATTATGCTTTAAAATTGCAGCTGTGCCTTTTCATATGTGGGCTCCCGATGTTTATCAAGGCGCTCCAACAATAGTTACGGCATTCTTTGTTTCTGCCCCTAAAGTAGCTATGTTTACTTTATTAATTAGGGTTTTATGTGGTCCATTTGTTGATTCTTTTGTGCAATGGCAACAAATAATAGTTATGTTATCTTTATTATCCATGGTTGTGGGTGCTATAGCAGGATTAAGACAAAATAATATTAAAAGATTATTAGCATATAGCTCGATTGGTCATAGTGGATATATATTAATGGCAATTGCAACTGGCAATATTGGCTTAGCTTCAGTATTAATTTATCTGGCAGTTTATTTAATTACTGTAATTGGTACATTCTCAATAATAATATTGATGGGAAAAAATCATAATATAAAAGTATTTTCAGGGTTAGGCAGATCAAATCCTGTAATTGCATTAAGTTTATCAATTTTGATGTTTTCTATGGCAGGAATACCTCCAACAGCTGGATTTATGGCAAAATTTTATGTGTTTATAGCTGCAATAAATAGTGGATTTTATTATTTAGCTATAGTTGGATTATTATCTAGCGTAATTGCTGCTTTTTATTATTTAAGAATTATAAAGATTGCGTATTTTGATGAAGGTCAGGGTAATATTGAGAACAATAGTATTTCCCTAAAAATTATTTCTGTAACTTTAGCAATAGTTAGTTTGGCTCTATTGATGTATTTTGCTCAAATTGTTGAATTTACTAATCATATAGTTACAAATTCAAATATGTTTAAATTATAGAGTTAATGGTTTTTAAGAAATATAAATGATCGACAATAACTATAAATATAATTTAAAAATTTTTGCAGAGTTAGATAGCACTAATGATGAGGCTAAAAGGCAGATAATTAATGCCCTATCAATAAAAGATCTAAATAACACTGTTATATGGGCAAAAAAGCAAATAAATGGTCGTGGTCGTTATGATAGAAATTGGATTTCTCCAGAAGGTAATTTATATTTCTCGTTAATTATTGTTCCTGAATTTTCTTTAGCTAAAATATATCAGCTATCTTTTGTAGCTGCATTGGCAGTAAATTTGGCTATATCTGATTTTATAAATGAAGATGTTAATCTAAAATGTAAATGGCCTAATGATATTTTGTTAGAAGGTAAAAAAGTAGCAGGTATTTTATTAGAAAAAATATTAGATAATGCTGTTATAATTGGTGTTGGAGTTAATATTAATTCTTTTCCAGATAATGTTATTTTTTCTGCAACTTCGCTTAATTTGCACTCTAAATTACCTATAAAAATAGATATATTGCTCGATAAAATAGTTAATAATTTTAATAATATATTATTGCGATGGCAAATTTATGGTTTTTCTGTTATAGGAAAGGCTTGGCTAGATATGGCTTACGGAATTGGTAGTAATATCAAGGTTTCTCTGCAAGATATTGTTTATACTGGTACTTTTATGGGTATAAATGAAGATGGACAGCTTATATTAAAAGAAGATAGTGGCAATACTAGATTAATTTCTGCTGGTGATGTTTTCTTTTAATTTTTTAAAAACCTTTTAAAGTATTATAGAGGATTTAGTGCTCTTAGTTATAGATGCTGGCAATACTAATGTAGTAATTGCAGTTTTTGATGGAGAAAAATTAATTGCAAGATGGCGATTATCGACAGATCAAAAACGTACTTTTGATGAATATAGCGCAATATTATCATTGTTATTTAAAAATGATAATATTAGTTTTTCTGATATAAAATCAGTAGTTATTTCTAATGTTGTACCTCAGACAGCCTATACTTTTGACCAGTTAAGTAAAATTTACTTTAACTGCGATCCATTTGTTGTCGGAGATAAAAAATTAAAACTAGGATTAAATATTTTGATAGATAATCCTAAAGAAGTTGGTTCTGATCGCTTGGTTAATGCAATTGCTGCTCATAAAAAATTTGCTAGTGATTGTATAATAATAGACTTTGGTACTGCAACAAATTTTGATGTGGTTAATGCCAAAGGAGATTATATAGGTGGAGTATTGGCTCCTGGGGTTAATTTATCTCTAGAGTCTTTATATAAAGCAGCAGCAAAATTACCGCAAGTAAGTATAAGAAAACCAGAAAATATTATAGGAAAATCAACTATTACGGCAATGCAATCAGGAATTTATTGGGGTTATATAGCTATGATAGAAGGATTAATTGAGAAAATTAAAGTTGAATTTTCTCCTTGCGCTAAGGTTATAGCAACTGGTGGTTTGGCTTCATTATTTTCTGATGGAACTAAAAAAATTGAAATTGTTGAACCAGATTTAACTATATATGGCATAAAATATGTTCATGACATGAACATATAAAATTTAAGAAAATAGGATATATTATAAATGACGTTTAGTATAAATAAACATAAGAATGATTTACTTTTTGTTCCTCTTGGTGGAGCAGGTGAGATTGGTATGAATCTCAATCTATATTATCTTGATGGAAAATGGTTAATGGTTGATTTTGGGGCAGGTTTTGCTGAAGATTTCTTGCCTGGGGTCGATATGATTTTACCTGATACTTCATTCTTAGAAGAAAATCGTAAAAATATTGTAGGTTTAGTATTAACCCATGCTCATGAAGATCATTTAGGTGCAATTACCTATTTGTGGGATTTTGACTTTCCAATATATGCAACACCTTTTACGGCTGCATTCTTAAAGGCTAAACTTTCTGAATCAAATGTTAGACGAAAAGTCAATATTATTGAGGTGCAAACAAATAGTAGCTTTTCTGTAGGTCCTTTTAATATAGAGTTAGTGCAGATAACTCATTCTGTACCTGAAATGAATGCGGTAATACTTGATACAAAATATGGTAAAATTTTTCACTCAGGGGATTGGAAATTAGATCATAATCCTTTAGTTGGCGAGGCAACTGATTTAGATCGTTTAAGAAAATATGGTGATGAAGGAATACTTGCTTATGTTGGTGATTCGACAAATGTATTTAGTAAAGGACGTTCTGGATCCGAAGGTGATTTAAGACAAAGTATTACTGAATTAGTAGCAAAATGTAATAAAATGGTACTTGTTACTACTTTTGCATCTAATGTTGCAAGAATTGAAACAATTATAAAAGCTGCTGAAGCATGTGGTCGTAAAGTGATTTTAGCTGGTAGGTCATTATGGCGAATTGTTGGAGCAGCTCAAGATAGCGGATATTTAAAAGATTTGCCGCCAATTCTAGAGGATAGTCAGTTTGGAAATATTCCTAGGGATAAATTATTAGTTATTGCAACTGGTTGCCAAGGAGAGATATTGGCTGCAACTAATAAAATTGCTAATGGAGAACATCGTCATATAAAAATGACACCTGGGGACAGTGTTATATTTTCTTCAAAAATCATTCCCGGTAATGAAAAAAGGATTTATAGATTATTTAATAAATTTGTTACTCTTGGTGCTGAAGTTTTGACAGAGAAAAATTCATTTGTACATGTATCTGGTCATCCTAATCGTGATGAATTGGAAGATATGTATAAAATGATTAGACCAAAAATCTCTATTCCAGTTCATGGTGAAATAAGCCATATGCATGAACATGCTAAGTTTGCAAGTAGTATGGGTACTAAGCATGTAATTCAAGTAGCTAATGGTGATGTTGTAAAGCTCGCACCTAATGAACCAGAAAAATTAGCACTAGTTAAAACTGGAATTTTAGCGATAGATGGTAACAGCTTCTTGCCGCCTGATTCTCATGTCATGAGAATGAGAAGGAGAATGCGTAAAGATGGTATAGTTGTTGTATTTATAGTTGTAGATAAATTAGGTATAGTATCAAATCCTACTATAACAGCCCCTGGCGTTTTAGATCCTATAAATGATCGTGAGTTTATAGCAGGTCTTGAAGAGGAAGTTGGTGAAAATGTAGAAGATATTTATACTAACGCTAAACGTGTTACAAAAGATAGAATTGATCAAGTTGTTAGATCGATAGTTAAAAAAGCTATTCGCAATGAATCAGGTAAAGAGCCAGTAATCGAAGTTATATTGAAGGATCTTGATTTATGATTTCAGTAACAAGAAAACTCCATTTTGATGCAGCACACCGTGTTTTAGAACATGAAAGTAAATGTAAATATTTACATGGTCATCGTTATGTGGTTGAAGTTACAGTAACTGCAAATAAACTAGATAAGCTAGGTAGAGTAGTTGACTTTGGAGTTATAAAAGAAAAATTAGGTTCGTGGATAGATAATAATTGGGATCATAATGTTATCTTAAATATTGCCGACAAAGAGTTGGGATTATATATTGAGAAAGTAACGAAACAGAAAGTTTTTTACTTGGAAGCAAATCCTACTGCTGAAAATATAGCAAGTTTTCTATTTAATAAAATAATACCAGATCTCTTTTCTGATTATAATATAAAATGCACTCAGGTAAGAGTACATGAAACACCTAATTGTTTTACCGATTATTACGGATAGAGAGTTTCTATCTGCCAATCATTGTCTTTTCGAGAAAATAATGTCCTTTTATGCAATCGGTAAGGTCGCATCTCCCAAAATTCTATACGATTTGGAACTAAACGGTAGCCAGACCAGAATGGAGGTCTAGGTATGATACTATGATCGTCAAATTGTTTAGATATTTGTATTATACGATCCTTTAGATCTGTTTGGTTTTCCATGGGAGAAGATTGTTTTGAGGCCCAAGCACCAATTTGACTATTGCGATCACGTTGCGCAAAATAATCATCAGCTTCTTTTGCAGTAACAGCTTCTACTGTTCCCTCTATCCTAACTTGTAATCCTAGCTGATCCCAATAAAAACATAAGGAAGCTTTAGGATTTTCTCTTAAATCTTTTGCTTTATGGCTTGTAAGATTAGTAAAAAAACAAAAACCATTTTCATCATATAATTTTATTAGAATTACTCGTGCAGATGGTTGTCCATCTTTTGATGCAGTAGCAAGAACCGCAGCTTCTGGCTCATTAGCGGGAATCTCTTTTGCTTTTTTATACCAAGTATCAAATAATTTTATGGGGTTGTTCACCATGAAAATCCTTTTATAATTTATCACTATTATTCAATAACTATAATCCATTTTTTGATTATATATGGCATGTAATTGTGATATAAATTGATTTATATCAAGTTGTGTATTAGGTAATTTAATATTTACCACCAAACATAAATAAAATCGAGTCATAATCTTGCATAAGCATAAACTTATTCATACTAATGAATTAAAGGGCATAGGCTTTGCTATGCTAGATTGTTTATTATTTGCCATAACCGTAATAATAACGAAGCATTTATCAAAAGAAATAAATCCATATATGGTTGTGTTTATGCGGATATTATCGGCGGTAATTGTTATGTTGCCTTGGGCTTTTACCCATGGTTTTTCTAATATAAAATTTAAAAGAACTGAATTAATTATTGCTCGATCAATATTTGGTGTTTCTTCAATGGCATTACATAGTTTTGCTTTAACTGTTTTGCCCTCTACCCAAGTTATAGCATTGTCATTTACAGTCCCTTTAATGACTAGTTTACTTGCAGTAATTTTTCTAAAAGAAAAAATGTCCTTTAATTTTGTAATTGGGTTAGTATTTGGATTTATAGGAGTTTTGGTAATTGCCCATCCAAGACTGGAAGGATTTAATCATTACTCATTACTAGTTATAATTTCAGCTGTGTTTTGGAGTTGTACTAATATATTTATCAAGAAACTAGCTGAAGCATATAAAGATTACGACAGTAGAATGGTGGTTTTTTTAATGATGTTATTTATGCTGCCATTTGCCTTTGTTTTAGCTGTTCCTGTCTGGGGCGG
>CAZTUN010000073.1:0-6344 GCA_964616845.1 uncultured Rickettsiales bacterium
AAGTCATGATTTTCTTTAATGGATAACAAAAAGAGACTTTTTCACAAGCGACTATGTAATGGTGCCTCCGGAGAGGGTCGAACTCTCACTCTCGCAAAGAGAAATAGATTTTGAGTCTATCGCGTCTGCCAGTTCCGCCACAGAGGCACAAACAATGTCTTGCGTTCTAAAGCAACTATTTCTAAAAGTCAATAGACGCATATCTATTTTAAGCCTTATCTCCTAAAGCTTCTTTAGCCTTTGGCGACAATTGTATATGCAATTCCCTTAATTGTTTCAAGGAGACCTCAGAAGGAGCATTCATCAATAAATCTTCAGCTTTTTGATTCATTGGAAAGGCTATAACTTCTCTTATATTTGGCTCTTTAGCAAGTAGCATTACTATCCTGTCTACGCCAGGGGCGATTCCACCATGCGGAGGAGCTCCAAATTTAAATGCTCTAATCATGCCACCAAACCTGCTATCTACAACATCTTGATTATATCCACATATACTAAATGCTTTATACATTAAATCTGGCTTATGATTTCTTATTGCTCCACTAGATAATTCTATACCATTACAAACTATATCATATTGATATGCTTTTATATTTAATAGCTCTTCTGTAGTATTAGCTTTTTCTAGAGCCTCTAATCCACCTTGTGGCATAGAAAAAGGATTATGACTAAATTCTATTTTTTTGTTGTCTTCATCCCATTCAAAGAATGGAAAATCAACTATCCAACAAAATTCATAAGCTTTATCATCAATCAATCCTAATTCTTGTCCTAAATGAGTTCTAACTAACCCAGCCAAATTAGTTGCTTCCTTCTTGCTACCACTTGCAAAAAATACCGCATCGCCATTCTTTAGATTAGCTATTAATTTTAACTTATTAAGCCTGTCTTGATCAAGAAACTTAGCAATTGGACCTTTAGCATTTCCTTCAGCATCAAAAATAATATAGCCAAGTCCTGGCGCACCCAAATTTTGAGCAAATTCTATTTTCTTATCAAAGAAACTTCTTGGCTTGTCTGCAACGTTAGGAGCTGGAATAGCTCTAACTATGTTACCTTGCTTTATAGCATTTGCAAATACCGCAAAGTTAGAGTCTATAAATACTTCTTCAACCGCTGCTATTTCTATAGGATTACGTAAGTCTGGTTTATCATTGCCATATTTTAACATAGACTCATCATAAGGAATTCTTCTAAATGGCGGTTTAGATACTTTATAATCAGAAAATTTTGTAAATACCCCATACATCACTGGTTCAATAACAGAAAATATATCGTCTTGGGTAACAAACGACATTTCCATATCTAATTGATAAAATTCTCCAGGACTACGATCAGCTCTTGCATCTTCATCACGAAAACAAGGAGCTATTTGAAAATAACGATCAAACCCTGAGCACATCAATAATTGCTTAAATTGCTGCGGTGCTTGAGGAAGGGCATAAAATTTACCAGGATGAATTCTGCTCGGCACCAGATAATCTCTAGCTCCTTCTGGAGAACTAGCAGTTAGTATCGGAGTTTGAAATTCTGTAAACCCAGCCTCGATCATTCTTGATCTTAAGTCTTGTATGACTTTAGAGCGTAAAATAATATTTTGGTGTAATTTTTCTTTTCTTAAGTCAAGAAAACGATATTTTAACCTTGTTTCTTCAGGAAATTCTTTATCACTATTAACCTGCAAAGGTAACATATCAGACTCAGACTCAACCATAAAATTAGTTACCAAAACTTCTATTTCGCCTGTTGCCAAATCTTTATTAACTGTTTCATCGCTTCTTGCTACAACTTTCCCTTCAATAGTTATAACACTTTCATATCTTACAGAAGTTGCTAGATCTAAAAAATTATCTTCATTTGTAATGACTAATTGTGTTAAGCCGTAATGATCTCTTAAATCTATAAATAACAAATTACCATGATCTCTCTTACGATGAACCCAACCAGATAATTTAACATTTTGTCCAACATTATTAATATTAAGCTGACTGCAATTATGTGTACGGTATTTATTAGTCATAACTTCCTTCTTATAAATCTTGTGCTATTATATAAAATAGTCTAATAGCCTTTTTTCTGTGCTTTGTTGTATATATTATATTTATATTATCGTAAATATCATATAATAATAAATTCATTGTCTTACTATAAAAAATTCCCTATTTTCGAGGTATATTTTCTTAGAATATACCAATATTACTGTTGCAATACTCTTTTTTGAGCATAATTATCATGTCTTTAATTACCCAATCCAACGAAATTTCTAATATATGCGATTTCTTAAGTACAAAAGATTATATTGCTGTTGATACTGAATTTATGCGAGATCGTTATTATTACCCTAAATTATGCTTAATACAAATAAGTTTTGCAGATAACTATTATTTAATCGATGCACTAGCTCCAAATATCGATCTGACTCCTTTATGGAAGTTATTTCAAAATCCTAATGTTATTAAAGTAATTCACTCAGCTAGCCAAGATATCGAAACCATATTTTATTTAAGCTCTAATACAATTAGCCCTATATTTGATACACAAATTGCCGCAATGGCACTTGGCTATCAAACCCATACTAGCTACGCCAACTTAATCAATGATTTTTTAGGCGTAAGACTAAATAAGCAAGAACAATATTCTAGTTGGGATCAAAGACCATTAAGTCCAAACCAAATTGAATATGCTATAGCTGACGTAACATATTTATATAAATTATATCCTCTTATCCAAAATAAATTAGCTGCTCTAAATC
This sequence comes from uncultured Rickettsiales bacterium, assembly GCA_964616845.1. Taxonomy (GTDB): domain Bacteria; phylum Pseudomonadota; class Alphaproteobacteria; order Rickettsiales; family UBA6187; genus CAYZBM01. The sequence continues at coordinate 2,753 of CAZTUN010000073.1, forward strand.
GTATTGATTGGATTAAAGATGAACTTTTACTTCTTGAAGATAAATTCCGTTATGTTAATGATCCAGAAAGTGCTTGGCAAAAGTTACACATAAAAGATGCCAATAGCTCATATGTTGGTATATTAAAGTCCTTGTGTAGCTGGCGTGAATTAACTGCTCAACAAGAAAATATACCTAAAACTCATATATTAAAAGACCAAGTTATTATCGAAATAGCCACCAGAAGACCAAAAACTCCTAACGCTTTATATAAGATTAAAGGATCTTCTCACCTAAATAATCAGCATGCTATCGAAATAATCAAGTCTATTGAGCAAGGCATTAATAATCCCATAATTATTCCAAAAGAAGTTTTTCCTCGCATACTAACTAGCGAACAAAAATACACTATTGATCTATTTAAAATTGCTTTAAACATAATATCAAGCAAAAACTCTGTAGCAGAAAAGCTTATTGCATCTAGCGACGAAATTATAAGATTTATTATAGATAACGACATGGAAGTAAAATTTATGCGCAACTGGCGCTATGAAATATTTGGCAAGATTGCTTCCAAACTAAAAAATAGTCAAAGTGCTATAACTTACAGAAATCAACGTGCTGAGTTAATAGATTTATAATAATCTATCTTTTATTTTTTTACGGCAATTTTAAATCCAGTGATTTTAGCTAACTGAGACAATCTCTTTGCTATTTTCTCGCCATATAATTGACTATATTTTACTGGAAATGAAATGATAATTTTTTGTCCATCTATATTTAAAGGCAAATTATTTAATACTCCTATATGGCTACCACTCAAACTTCGTGCCAATCTAATTGCAGTGCCAACAATTTTTGCAAGTTTTATATCTTTTTTATCTAATAAAAATACTATTGGATCAGATAAAGCATTATTTTTTTCTATTCCGTTATAACGGAAATATATTGCTTGCGCTATAAATGCCCTCTCTTTATGGGTTACATCTATTAATGATGAGTCCATTATTTTTCTATACGCCATTTCTCCACGATATTCTGTATTCTCGTAGCAAGAAATATCACTTAATATACATGCAGCTAAAATTAAACGCTTTTTATTTTCAGGTATATTTTCAAATAATGGATTTAACCATTGATTTAACTCAAATCCATACTCAGGACTACGACCAATCACTCTAATTAAATCACTGGCTCCCTCAATTAATCCATCATAAGATTTTTCTTTTGCTGTAAGCTTAGATAAAATAAGCCCTTCCCTTACTCCAAATGCTGAAAATACTATATTGCTAGGTTTTGAGAATTTAATAATTTGTTCGGTAATAATTGCTGCAAAAGGAACGAATTTTGCTCGTTTAGGTGAAAGGTCAGGAATTTGCAAGAGTTCGTAATTAGAAATTTTATTTACCTTTTTTAAAATAGGTAATATGTCTTTTGTTTCAACTGTATAGTTATGTATCACCCGCAAAGGATAATCTTTATATTCCATATCAAGTTTTGCTAGACTTCTAAACGCTCCACCAATTAGGTAAATGCTTCTCCCATAGTAAGGCAAGAAGTTAAAACTACTTAACGATCGCTCTACTACCTTATTATATTCTTTAATCGTAGAAATATTTCCAGAAAATCTTAGCGGACCTAAAGGATAAGAAATAGCATCTTTCATAATAGAACTATCTTTTAGTCCAATAAGCTCTAGACTACCCCCCCCTAGATCCGCCGCTATTCCTGATGCATTTTGGATAGAAAAGGCCACCCCCATTCCTGAATATTTGGCTTCTTCTTCTCCTGATAAAACTTCCACGGTAATATTAAATAATTTCTCTAAATTATTTACAAAATCACGACCATCTTCCGCATCTCTTACCGCTGAAGTTGCAAAAACAAATAATTTATCTACTTTCATAACCTCTGATAGTTTTATAAATCTTCCTATACTATCATAAGCTAATTTCAACCCTTCTCTATTTAATTTGCCAGTTTTATCAAGTCCATTAGCAAGACCACACAAAGCCTTTTCGTTAAACATAGGAACTGGAGCCCTGTGTATGGTATCATATATAACCAATCTTATAGAGTTAGACCCAATATCAATAACTCCAACGGATATATTATTCTTTCTATTCATTACTTAAGCACTCTCTTATTTTATGTCTTTATAAATTTTATCTCTTTGTTTTCGCAATTCTTCTTCAGAAACTGATTTCCCTCGCCCAGATAAACTTGGATTTGTCATAAAATAATCATGAGCAGAGAAACTATTTGCATCTGATTTTATTCTTACATACTCTCCAGAAGGCAATAAATACCAACTTTGTTTGGTATCTTTTAAGTTAGCTATAAGTATTTGCCCCATAACTTGTTCGTGAACCGTAGGATTTTCTAGAGGAACCATTACTTCAACTCTACTATTAAAATTTCTTGGCATCCAATCTGCAGAACCTATATATAATTTTGCACTAGGAGAAGGCAGTGAATAACCATTGCCAAAACAATAGATTCTAGAATGCTCTAAGAATCTTCCCACTATACTTTTTACATAAATATTTTCGGATAATCCTTTTATTCCTGGTCTTAAACTACATATTCCTCTAACTATTAATTCTATTTTGACTCCGGCACACGATGCTTCGTAAAGCGCATCTATAATATCTGGATCAACCAAGGCGTTCATTTTAGCCCAAATTCCCGATGGTCTTTTTGCCAAAGCATTATTTGTTTCATTTTTTATTAAATCTAGTACCTTATCTCTTAAAAAAACAGGAGCAACAACTACTTTAGAGAATTTCTCTGGCAATGAATATCCCGTCAAATAATGAAATATCAAGCTTGCATCTTTACAGAGATCTTTGTCGCATGTAAAAAAAGATAAATCTGCATAACTTCTTGCAGTTACTGCATTATAATTTCCAGTTCCAAAATGAGCATATGTAACTAATTTATCATTCTCTTTACGGGCAATCAGAGAAATCTTTGCATGAGTCTTCAAATCAACAAAACCAAAAACTACTTGAGCCCCAACCCTTTCTAGGTCACGTGCCCATCTGATATTTGCTTCCTCATCAAATCTAGCTTTTAGTTCTACTACAACCGTAACTACTTTTCCATGTTCCGCAGCTTCTATCAACGCCTTAACTATCGCAGATTCATTACTGGTTCTATATAAGGTTTGTTTAATTGCAACAACATTAGGATCATGCGCTGCTTGTTGTAAGAAATTTACTACCACATCAAATGTTTCATAAGGATGGTGTATAACTATATCTTTTGCTGCAATTGCAGCAAAGCAATCCCCTGCAAAATCATTAATTCTTTCTGGAGACCTTTCTGTATAATGCGCAAATTTTAAATCAGAATTATCTATCTTATATAGTTCCATAATATCCCCAAGACCAGGAAAAATTCTTTGCACCTCTATATTTAATTCTGGCTGTTTTAGATATGATATAACCTTATCTAATAATTCATCATCTATAGTTTCATCTGTCTGTATATGTATTATTTTACCCTTACGTCTCTGTTTTACTGCCGATTCAAGGTGACTCATTAAATCCTCAGCTTCGTCTTCAATCTCAAGTTCACTATCCCTTACAACTCTAATTAGTCCACTCTT
>CAZTUN010000073.1:6354-8915 GCA_964616845.1 uncultured Rickettsiales bacterium
TTATAATTTTACGATGTCCTTTTCTTGATTCTGTAAAAAAAAATTTATAACTAAATAATTTTAATAATTCTTCTATAGTTATAAATTTATTTTCTGTATTAGGAATTTTAAAAAAACGTGAGAAATTCTCTGGTATTGAAATAACAACTAAATCAGGATTATGGTTATCTTCCTCAAGTTCCAATACCCAAGCTAGTGATAAATTCGGCAAGAATGGAAATAAATGAGCTGGATCTACTGCAATGGGACTTAATACTGGAAATATATTTGCCATAAAATATTCTTCCAGCAATATCATGTCTTTATGATCTATAGATTCTATATCTAATATTTTTATATCATACTTACTTAATTCTATTTTTAGATTATTCCAGCATTCTTGCTGTTTTTTTCCAAGTCTATTTAATTCATTATATATTGCAGATAATTGCTCTGACGGCATCATGCCATCATCACTACGTTTATTAATTTTATTTAATATTTGATCTTTTATACCCGCCACTCTTACCATTAAAAACTCATCAAGATTGCCTTGAGAGATAGCTAAAAACTTTAGCCTTTCTAATATAGGATTGTTTATATTACACGACTCTTCATAAACTCTAAGATTAAAAGCAAGCCACGATAATTCACGGTTAAGAAAGCGATCTTCTGATTTTATAATATAATTATCATTCATCGGAGCTACAAACTAATAACTTTAAACAATTTATGGATAAGAAATTATAACACCTTTATAAATTCTTCTTCTGTTACGATATAATCTAATTTTTGGTCATATTCATCAATAGGAATTTGTTCGTTATACTGGAAAGAAAAAGCAACTCCAACAGTTATAAATTTATTGCCTATTTCTTTAAGATAACTAATTGTTCTATCGTAATACCCTTCTCCATACCCCAATCTATAACCTTTCTTATCAAAAGCAAGTAGTGGTACAATAATAAGGTCGGGTATTACTTCGGGCATTTCTTGATTTGGCTGTTTTATATTATACTTATTAACATGCTCCATTTTGCTATTATCTTCCCACAACCTAAAAATCAATGGGGTCTTTTTTTCTTTTACTACTGGCATTGATATTTTTATTCCTAGATTATTTAATAATTGCATCAAAGTTAATATATCAACTTCACCACTTATAGGATAGTAACCTGCAACAGAAGATATTTTATTTATATCAATATTATCAATAAAATTGCCTGCTATAATTTTTGATAATTCTTTTGCCTTATTTTTATCAAACATTAATCTTTTTTTTAAATAACTGCGCCTTAAACTAACTTTATCCCCTACGTTATCCACAATCTACTCCGAGAATTTATCCGTACTCTAAAACTAAGTGAGGAACAGAAACCACTTAATGCCGTCGGATTGTACAAACCGCCATGAGACCAGTTTGTTAAGAATAGGTCGTATACCTAAGCCACGGCTATAGGCAGGAACAACCAACTATTTTAAAAGTATTGCCTCTGGGGATATGAACCCTAACAAACTTAGCAGCAAACTCTGTTCCTCTCTGATACTATTACATCTTTTCTAGCTTTTCAGCAAGCTGTTCTATACGTACAGTTATAGGAAGTATTGCATTATTAAGAAAATTCTCAACTTCTCCTATATTATCAACTATATCATTTTTATTATCATTTGTAGCTTTGTCTGTTTTTTCGCGCATTACCCTCAGTTCGTCTTCTAACATAAGTGCGGTAATTGCCAATAATAAATGATCCGATGCTCCCCTAAAACTTCTTGAAAGATTTTCCATCTTGGTATCTATAGCATTAGCAAGAATTTTTATATGAGATTGTTGCCCATCTTCACAAAGCAATTCAAATTTTTGCTCACCTAATTTAAATTCAACTATCGGCATTTTCTACCTGCTTTACCTCTATCAAAGATTTAACCTGAGAGATATATTCATCTAACTCTTGAACTAAATCTTCTTTTATCTGATCTCTTCTATTGCAATATTTTTGTAATGCATTTTCTAATCGCTCTACTGAAGCAGTAAGCTTTTCCGATGTCTGAATAATCAAATTATTAATTTGATTTTTTACCGAAGTATTATCAACTAACTGTTGCATAAGCCCTCTGTTTTTAAACTATTTATACTGTATCTAATAGATATAACTATTCTCTACCTGTATAGCAAATGTTTTTATTATGTTAAAGTTTATCTACTTTATTAAATTAAAGCGATTTAACTTTAGAAAATAATCTAAAGAAATTTTCTGTTGTAGCATATGCAACTTCTTCTAAAGATATCCCTCTTAAAAGAGCTATAAACTCTGCGGTATATTTTGTAAAACTTGGTTCATTAACCTTTCCTCTATGTGGAACTGGAGCCAAATAAGGCGCATCTGTTTCTAATAGCAATCTATCTAGGGGAAGCTTTTTTACAATTTCTTGTAGCAAAGTTGCGTTCTTAAATGTTACTATCCCTGATATAGATATATAAAAACCTAAATCTATAACTCTCGAGGCAAAAACTTCACTTGAACTAAAGCAATGTATTAGTCCTGGAAATTCTTTTTCCTTCATTGAACTTTCTAATATTTCTA
>CAZTUN010000074.1:0-8573 GCA_964616845.1 uncultured Rickettsiales bacterium
TATAGCCGCAGCATCCATGACATGTAAATCTTTTGTAAGAACTTCTTTATAAGTTAAACTATTATATCTTTCTGCTTTATTATCCTTCTTAGGATCTGCAGAATATACCCCATCAACTTGAGTTCCTTTGAAAATAGCATCACAATTCATCTCTACTGCACGTAATGCAGCTGCTGTATCTGTAGTAAAAAATGGATTACCAGTTCCTGCTGCAAATATAACTATTCTTCCTTTCTCCATATGACGAACAGCTCTTCTTCTTATGTATGGTTCGCATATTGTTATCATAGGAATGGCTGATTGAACTCTACTTGGCACATCCATCTCATCTAATATATTTTGAATTGCTAATGAATTGATTACAGTAGCAAGCATTCCCATATAATCAGCACTAGATCTATCCATACCACTAGCTGCTGCTTGCATTCCACGATAAATATTGCCACCGCCAACTACTAAACAAACTTGAACCCCATTTTTATGAACAGATTTTATATCATTGCAAATTCTCTTAAGCGTATCTAAATCATGACCAAAAGGCTTATCTCCCATCAAAGCCTCACCAGATAATTTCAATAAGATACGTTTATAGTTCATGTTTAAAAAATCCTTTATTTTTATCTCAAGTAAAAATCCATTCCAACCAACTGAAGGGCAATATAATATATCAAATTTATGAAGTCAAAACGAAAAAGCCAGCACTTATAAGGAGTGCTGGCTTTTTAAAACTAATATATTGAAAAAATTTTAAGTAACTACTTATTACCAGCAACAGCTGCAACTTCAGCTGCAAAATTTTCTTCTTTTTTCTCAATACCTTCTCCAAGCTGAAACCTTACATAAGATTTTATAACTATAGGAGAACCTATTTCTTTTTCAGCTTCACTAATAACTTGCTTCACTGGAGTTTTTCCATCCATAATAAATGCCTGTTCAAGAAGAACAACTTCTGCATAAAATTTACGAATACGTCCCTCTATCATTTTTGCAATTACATCCTCTGGTTTGCCAGAAATTCTTGCTTGCTCAGTAAGAACATCTTTTTCACGCGCAACAAGACTTTGATCAAGACTTTCTACATTTAAAGACTCAGGACGAGAAGCAGCAATATGCATTGCTATTTTTTTGCCTAAAGCTTGTATGGCTTCTTTATTACCTTTACTTTCAAATGCAATAAGAACACCTATTTTACCAGCATTAGCTACAACAGAATTATGGATATAGCTTACAACCACATCACCTGATACTTTTGCACTACGTCTTAATTGGATGTTCTCACCAATTACCGCAACGTTTTCAACTACTTCATCAGCAACAGTACGACCATTAGCTAATTTAGCTGCTTTCAATTGTTCAACATCAGAACCTGCATCCGAATCTAATGCAACTTTAACTATAGTATTTACCAAAGCTTGAAATTTATCATTCTTTGCAACAAAGTCTGTTTCAGAATTAAGCTCAATAACTGCGCCTTTGCCTTCAGCGACAGAAACAGCAACTAAACCTTCAGAAGCAACTCTACCAGATTTTTTAGCTGCCGCAGATAAGCCCTTCTTACGCAACCAATCAACTGCAGCTTCTTTATCGCCTTTAGACTCTTCTAGAGCCTTTTTGCAATCCATCATACCAGCACCAGTTAGTTCACGAAGACTTTTAATATCTGCTGACGAAAAATTTATTATATCTGCCATAATGTTATTTCCTTTTATTAATGTAAAAAATTAACTTAAAGTTTAAGAAAAATAAAAACTACTCTGCTGCAGCTTTAAGATTTTCAGAAGCAACCTCAGACTCTTTAGAAGACTTTGCTTTCGCTTTCTTTACTGGAGCTTTAGATTTTTTTTCTTCAACTTTTACAGCCTCTTTTTTAGCAGCTACAGGAGTAACTTTTTTCTTTGCAGATATTTTTTTAACTTCTTTTTCATCTAATTGATCTTTTGGAAGATTTTCATTTGCTCCGATGTCAACTCCAGAAGCAGATAAACCTTCAGATATACCAAGCAATGCAGAATCTGAAATTAATTTGCAATATAATTCTATAGCTCTTGTAGCGTCATCATTTCCTGGAATTGGAAAATCTACACCTTCAGGGTTAGAGTTACTATCTAGCACCGCAACTACTGGAATGCCTAATTTCTTAGCTTCAGCCATAGCTAATGATTCTTTATTAGTATCTATTACAAATAATAAATCAGGCTTACCACCCATATTAACTATACCACCTAAAGAACGTTGTAATTTTTCATATTCACGTTCTAATCCTAAGATTTCTTTCTTAGTTAAACCAGAATTTTCACGATTTTGTAATTTTTCTTCAATATCACGAAGAGTTTTTATAGAAAGAGAAACTGTTTTCCAGTTAGTAAGCATGCCACCTAACCAACGGTGATTAACATAATATTGTCCGCAACGCTTTGCAGCTTCAGCAACTAACTCAGATGCTTGACGCTTTGTACCAACAAACAAAACCCTACCGTTATTTTTAACTACTTCATAAACAACATTCAAGGCTCTGTGCAATAAAGGAACTGTTTGTTGTAAGTCTATAATATGTATGCCATTACGACTTCCAAATAAATAAGATGCCATGCGAGGATTCCAACGCATAGTCTTATGTCCATAATGAACGCCACTTTCTAGAAGATCACGAATTGTAAACTTAGGTAATTCTACCATAAAAAACTCCATAATAATTAGGTTAAACCTCTGCGCACCTAAAACTAACAACATCAGTCAAGAAATTATCTAAAACCAACACCTAAAATTATATATAGCACGCATGTGAAATAAATTTGATTGGTATATAACCTAACTAACAGGGCTTTTCAAGAAGAAAATACCCCACAATATGCTTATTTTGCATTTAACTAAGATTTTACGCTTCTCAACATAGAAAATGGCTGTAATGTTACCTCACTTAAACAAGAAAGATTATCTATACTCTTCCTTATTAACTGTGTTTTCTCTAAAATATCTTGAAAATCAGACCGTTCTTTACTTAGTTCGAAATCATCTAAAGTACTTACCAATTCACTAATAACAGATTTTTTTATATTTTTTTTGAATTTTAATGCCAAATTCAATAACTCACATATATTATCTAATACCTTAATATCTTTATCTTTAATATCAGTTTTGCCTTCTAAACTTTGCTTTAGATGATTAACATAAATATCTATTGTCTGACTTATACTCCCACCACTTTTTATAAGCAAATCAAGTATTTCATAGCGATTATCTTCAATTTCTAAAGCATATATTAAACTAGGCCATTCCTTCTTATATGCATCTATCCTCTTCTTACCAGTTTCTTTATCTACTTTTAAATGATCTCTTTTAATATTTGGAGATGCTCCCTCTTTGAGCAAAATATCAACTGCGCATATATTTGAGCTATATATTGCAGCATTAAGTGCCGTTCCAAGCAATCCAGCATGGTCATTAATTGCTATACTAGAGCTTTTTAAGTGAAGTATTTGTCTTAGGGCGATACAATCAAATTTTGTTGCCGCAACATAAATTGGAGTATCGTAACAATTATTTAAGTAACCTCCTCCTCTAGCTTTGTTAATATCAAAACCTGATTTTATTAAGTATTGTAGAGACAAAAATCTATCATCTTCGACAGCCTGAACTAATACATTACTATTATGCATTTCATCCCTTACTTTTAATTCTTCTAAAATTTTTATATAAACTGGCGAAGATATTAAGCTGCCTTGATCAACGACTCCTTTACGCAAAATAGATTCTATATATTTTTCAAGTAGAGAAAGAATTTTATTTGTTGGCATTGAGGTTAAATTTTGTTTTTCCTCTTTTTTATGCCTCATTATTATGCAGCTCTTGATAATTTTAGACGATCAAATACTTCTATTAGAGCATCAACCAAACTCTCCATCATACTATCAGTATGCAGCGGTGTTGGAGTAATACGAAGTCTTTCAGTACCTCTAGGTACGGTTGGAAAATTTATGTGTTGAACAAAGATACCAAATTCTTGCATCAGAACATCTGATGCCTGTTTACACAAAACTGGATCTCCTATCATGATTGGAATGATATGAGTTTGATTATCTATAAAAGGTATATTGCACTGCCTTAGCATTGAACGTAATTTTGCTACTCTTTCCTGCTGTGCCAAACGCTCCTCTTGAGAATTTTTTAAATGTCTGATGCTTGCTGCAGCCCCGGCTGCAACAGAAGGAGGCAAAGCTGTTGTAAAGATAAATCCTGGAGCATAGCTTCTTACTGCATCTACTAAATTTGCTTTTGCTGCGATGTATCCACCCATGCCACCGTATGCCTTAGCTAAAGTACCTTGTATAATATCAACTCTATCCATAACACCATCACGCTCGCATATACCTGCTCCCCTTTGTCCATACATACCAACTGCATGAACTTCATCACAATAGGTCAAAGCACCATATTTATCGGCTAAGTCACAAATTTGTTTAATTGGAGCAACATCTCCATCCATTGAATAAACAGATTCAAAAGCTATTATTTTTGGTCTTGATATATCTACCGATTTTAATAATTCTTCTAAATGTTCTAAGCTATTATGCTTAAATATTAATTTGTCCCCTTTACCAGAACGAATGCCATCTATCATCGAAGCATGGTTATATTGATCTGAAAGAGTAACTACATTGGGCATGATAAGAGCTAATGTACTAAGAGTAGCTTGGTTTGCCACGTAACCACAAACGCCAAAGCTTTTTCCTTATGATGTAAATCAGCTAATTCCTCTTCTAGAATTACAACTGCATGATTATTTCCTGCTATATTACGAGTACCTCCAGCACCAGTTCCCATCGTTTTAGTGGCATCTATAGCCGCATTTATTACATCAGGGTGCTGTCCCATTCCAAGATAATCATTACTACACCATATGGTAACATCTTTAGAACCAGCCGAAAAATTAGTGGCTATAGGAAAACTACCAGCCTGCCTAGCTAAATCAGTAAATTGGCGATAACGCCCTTCTGACTTTACCTTCTCAACCGCATTAACAAAATATTTTTCGTAATTAATCATTTAGCTATGATATATATTGTTTTCGTTACATTCTTAATTATTACGCAATATAGTTAATAACTATACTGATAGCAAATATTATTATAGCTAAAACCTGATGAATAGATGCCAATACTATCGGAACTTGCAATAATAGCACCAATACTCCTAATCCGAATTGCATCATTACAGCCGCAAACATTACATATACAAGCAATATAAACTGCTTGCTATTGGCATTTCTACTTATCAAAGTTAAAATAAATGTAATGGTCGCAAGAAAAAATACTAAATATGCTCCTATTCTATGTTGAAATTGTACAGTAGTAGGATTATTAAAAAAGTTTAGATATTTAGGCTGTAAAAATAATATATCCTCTGGAATAAATTTTCCGTTCATCAAAGGAAAACTATTATAAATCATGCCTGCGTGAAGCCCTGCAACAAGAGCCCCTAATCCCAACTGAACTAAAATAATTATTAATAACCCTCTCACCAATAATTTTAACTTTTTATTGTGAGAAAGAACATTTCTATTTAGTCCGTAACTATAACAAAAACAGCAAATTATCGCCGCCATAATTAAGGTAGCAAATAATAAATGAAAGGCTAACCAAACTTGGTTTACATATATAGCGTCACTAAGACCAGATTTTACCATATACCAGCCTACTAATCCTTGCAGTCCGCCAAGGAAAAAAATAAAAGTTAATATATAGAAAAAACGCTTACTAATTTGCTTCTTCCATACAAACCAAAATAAAGGAATAAAAAACACTACTCCGACTAATCTACCAAGTAAGCGATGAATAAATTCTAACCAGAATATATCCTTAAATTCTTCTAGTGTCATATTGCTATTGAGCACTTTAAACTGAGGACTTTGCTTATAAGCATAAAATTCTATATTCCACCCTTCAATATTAAATGGTGGAACTATCCCCAAAACAGGCTTCCATGTTGTAATAGAAAGTCCAGACCCAGTTAATCTAGTTAATCCACCAATAATAACCATAAGAATGACTAATAGTACGCAAGATAAAAGCCAATAGGAAATTTGTTTTCTATACATATTTATATTAAGATGCTAAGAATTAAAGAAATATCTCTAAGCTGTAATAAAGCTTATTGAACCAATTATCAACGCCAAGTTTTATAACAAAAATATGCAACATACACTTATAATACCTAATGATTCGCGCATCTATTTAATTAGGAAATGGTTTATCCTTGCTATAACCTCCCTTGCTATAGCTGGTTTGTTCTCTTTACCTCCTGCTATATTGAGAGGGACTTTCTTTAAGAACATACTAGATGTGCAACATATATTCGATGTTTCTTTAGTAATTCACGTAAATTTATCAGTATTAGTTTGGATTATAACTATAACATCAATGCTGTGGAATTTTTTAGTTGATAATAAATTTATTTCTTATAGCAAAACCATGTTTTATTTAGCCTCTATAGGCACATTGCTAATGGCTTTATCTGTATTTATCGCTAAAAGTACCGTCATAAAAAGTAATTATATCCCAATGTTAATAAATTTTCCTTTTATCATGGGACTAAGTTTACTTGCATGCTCTGTTTTACTTACCAGCCTGTTTTTTGTTTATGCTAGTTTTAGACAAATAAACAGTCCAATTTCTATAGGTCTTTATACTAGCGCACTCATTTGTATAGTTAGCTTTTTATGCTTTTTTATATCCGCCAATAAGTTAACTCCAACTGAAACTATAGATCCCAATAATTTTTATGAATTATTATTCTGGGGCGGTGGTCATATACTACAATTTCTTTTTACCAATGTTTTAGCTATATCTTGGATATGGCTTGCAAATAGCATAGGTATTCGCATACGCTGTTCTAATAAGTTAATCTCTGCGCTATTTATTATAAATTTAATTTTTGTAATACCAATGCCTATAATTTGCTTGTTTTTTAGTGACGTAACTTCAACAATAAATATTTTCACCACTCATATGCAAATTTTTGCAGGAATAATTCCTACAATTATATGCATAATAATAATTTACTCTTGGCTAACTAATAAACAAACAACGCAAAATTCTATACATTATCTTAAAGCAACTTTAGCTTTTTCTATTATATTCTTTATTTATGGTGGATTTCTAGGCTTCTTAATCAAAGGAATGAATACAATTGTACCGGCTCATTACCACGCCTCCGTTGTTGGCGGACTGAGCATAGCTTTAATGGGAATTTGTTACTACCTTAAGCCCTTAATAGGTTTTAACGACATAAAACCAAAATTAGCTAATTGCCAACCTTATATCTATAGCATTGGACATTTATTGCATATAACAGGTCTTGCCGTAATGGGTGGATATGGAGCTTTAAGAAAAATGGCTGGAGATGACCAATCTATTCACTCATCTTTAGGTAAAATAATGTTTTTTTCTGGCGCACCTTTAGCTCTATTGGGAGGGATATTATTTATCATAACAATAGCCTTATCTGCACAAAAATCCCCAAAATAGCTAATTTATCTAGTATTTTGAGCAACTTAACAGTTGTAAGCAATATATCTGATATGTTATAAGCCTGTGCTAATAAATGACACGGATAAATAAACATGATTATAAAACCTAGTAAAGAAGAAGCTTTAGCTGCGGTAGAAACATTAATTAGATGGGCTGGCGATAATCCTAAACGCGAGGGATTAATTGATACGCCAAACCGTGTTGTAAATTCATATAGAGAATTTTTTTCTGGATATGATACTGATCCAGAAACTTTACTCAATCGTACCTTTGAAGAGATAGAAGGCTATGATGAAATGATTATCCTTAAAGATATATTATTTGAATCTCACTGTGAACATCACATGCTTCCTATTATTGGTAAGGCTCACGTTGCTTATATTCCTAATAATAGAGTGGTTGGCATAAGTAAGCTTGCTCGTGTTGTCGATGCTTATGCTAAAAGACTGCAAATTCAGGAGAAAGCTACAGCACAGATAGCTGAAACAATATATAAAGTGCTGCAACCAAAAGGCGTTGGCGTGGTTATAGAAGCAACTCATCAATGCATGAGTACAAGAGGAGTTCATAAATCTGGAGTAATAATGCAAACCAGCAGATTGCTTGGCATATTCTTATCTAATCGCCATACTCGTAGTGAGTTTCTTAATCTAATTGGAAAATAAATACGCCTCTATTACTTTATAGAAGTCAGTATAATTACTCAAGCTTCAAGTAATAGAAAGCTTGCAAATTTCTTAGCGAAAGCTTATAACCTCCAATCTCCTTGAGCTAACTAACAAGGGAGAAGTTTCTTAAAAAGAACCAATTATAATAACTTTTTTTTAAAAGGTGTATTTTTGAGATCTTTTTAATATATATTTTAATATTTACCCTAAAATCATGAGGAAAATAAAATGTCTTATAAAGTTGCAGTAGTAGGCGCAACTGGTAACGTTGGTAGAGAATTTCTTTCCATACTTGCAGAACGTAAATTTCCAGCAAGCGAAGTTGTCGCTTTAGCTTCAAAAAATTCAAAAGGAAAAGTCGTAAGTTTTGGAGAGAAGA
>CAZTUN010000074.1:8583-8802 GCA_964616845.1 uncultured Rickettsiales bacterium
AACTCATATTGCGTTATTTTCTCCAGGCGGGAAAATTTCAGCTCAATACGCTCCTATCGCAGCAAAAGCAGGTTGCGTTGTTATTGACAATACTTCTCACTTTAGAATGGAGCAAGATATTCCTCTAGTAGTTCCTGAAGTTAACGAACATGCAATTGCTGACTATAAAAACCGTTATATTATTGCAAATCCTAATTGCTCTACTATTCAAATGGTTGT
>CAZTUN010000075.1:0-8783 GCA_964616845.1 uncultured Rickettsiales bacterium
AGAGACTTTCTCACAAGCGACTAATTATAAGTTATAATATTAGCTAATATAGACTTACATTATGCAGATTTTATTTGGGAATAAGATAATTTAATAGTACATAACTTAAAGTTATTATGAAAATAGGATAAGTTATGTATTTAGCAGTATTAACGGTTATATTCTCAGGTTTTCTACATTCACTGTGGAATGTTTGCGCAAAGAAAAGTTTAAGTAAAGAATCCTTTTTATTTATAGTGCAAATTATTTCTTTTATTGTTTTAGCTCCTGTATGTTTTAATAATATAATTAATGCAAGTTATTCGCCATTAAAAATTATGGTTATTATAATGTCGATGGCAACGCATGGGTTATATTTTTTATTATTAGCAAGGCTTTATACCACAACAGATTTATCACAAAGTTATCCTATTATTCGTGGTAGTAGTTTACTAATTACGCCGCTATTTGGTGTTATGTTTCTCAATGAGAATATTTCTTTAATAGGCTGGATAGGAATATGTATTATAATTAGTGGAATATTTTTTATAAGCGAGTTAAAGCTAGCGACAGCCAATTATAAGAACCTTATATTATCATTATGCGTAGGGGCAGCGATAGGGTTGTATATTTTTGTTGATAAAATTACTCTAAAATATATGGATAATATTTCGCTTAATCAATTTGGTACTTTAGGAAATTTAATAGTATTATTACCTTTAGTGATGAAGGATAAATTTAAATTAGTTATCGAAGAATGTAGGCAAAATTATAATGCTGTAGTTATTGGTTCTATTCTTGCACCATCATCATATATATTATTTTTACAGGCAATTAACAACCATGCTATCTCAGTACTTGCACCGATGCGTGAAATTGGCACGGTATTTGGTGCAATTATTGGAGTATTCTTTCTTAAAGAAGCCAGTGGCAAAAGAAGAATAATTGCATCTTTTATTATTACTGGAGGAATAATTTTATTAGGATTATTTCATTAGATGCCATAAGTTATAGTAATTGCAATTACTGTAACTCCATTAAGGCTTAAATAATAATTGCAAAAAATTAAAAGCTTCTCCCTGAAAGAAACTATTCCTAGCTGCTATACAAAAGTTTTTAATAGCCTATCCACCTAAAAGGCCGATATAATACGCTTAAATATTTATCTTATAATTTTTAAAAATCTTCTAGACTTATCCATAAAAGCTTTGTTGATTATATCAGTGATAATTCAATCCTACATTGGCTTATCTTAGGATTCATAATTAAACTTTGTATTTCACCACAACCTAATGAATATAATGGCTTCTGGCTAAGTTGGGAACGGTTATAAGTTAAAATGCTTTGACAAAGCATCAAATACTGACATTTGACTTATTTTCTTATACCAATCTGGTTGATTATACCATTTTGGAAATAGTTCTTTTATTAGGTCGTTGATTTTTTGAAGATTATTATAGTTAGTAAAAAAGAGATCAGTCTCCTTAGGTATACTATCATCATTTAAACCTATCAGAGCATTATTATTTTCATCAAATCCGTATCCTAAAAAGTAAATTTTTTTTACCTCCGCATAAAATTCTTTATAATTAGGAACATTATTTTGAGATTTGTTCTCACCAATTATTTCAAGTTTTGAATTATTTGCTAGCTTTATTAGCGATTCTAAATAACTTAAATTAGAATAGTCTAGATTTTTATATTTACCGTATGTGTGCTCACTATTAGATAATAAATCATGATTATATAGTTGTCCGTATACATGATGTATTTTTAAATCTGAGAATAAATCTTTATAATCTTCAAAAAGTTCAGTATTTTTGAGTCTAGACCAAAGAAAATATTCCAAGCTCATATCATAATTAAATGTAATAATTTTTAAATTTTCTAGGCTTTTTACTAAATCTTCTTTAGTTTTGCATGTACTAGTTATGGAGTGGATTAAATATTTATACCAGTTACCTCTATTTTTATTATTTTCATCTTCTAAAATCATTTGGGACTCATCTTCATACTTTAGTAAAGTTAGGGCGATTAGGAATTTTGCTTCTTTTTCCAATGATTTATTCAAAGTTAGTAAAGAATCAATATTTACTGTATTGTCGTGGTTTATTTTTTGAATTAAGGTCTCAAGGTTTTTTTTATCTAGGCTATGTAAAGATAAATTTTTAAAAGTATTATCATTGCGATTTATTATTTCTATAATTTTGTTACTTTCTTTAAGAATCTTCTTAGGTAACTCTTCACCAGTTGGATACCCATAATGCCAACTTGCCCCTGCACCTAAAATCAAAACGGTTTTTTCTTTTATCATTTTATACCTTTATAATAGGTTGAAGCCTTTTTTCCTTAGTATGCCTAACTAGATACCAAAAAGGTTTCTGATTGCTTATAAAAATAGATTTTTAAGGAAAGATTAATAGATTTCCCAAATCCGTACCACAGCGGAAATTCTACGACATAAGGAGCGGAAGTTAGAAATGCTACTAATCTTTACCCAAAAGATAAGCTTTTAATCTTTTGCTTCACGAGAAGCACGTTTACGATCATTAGGATCTAGTAACTTCTTACGTAATCTTAAGCTTTTTGGTGTAACTTCAACTAATTCATCATCTTGAATATAAGACATCATGTCTTCTAAAGACATTATGCGTGGAGGAACAAGTCTTACGGCTTCATCGGCTCCGGCAGCACGAATATTAGTAAGTTGTTTTCCTTTTAGAACGTTAATTTCAAGATCATTATCACGATTATGTTCACCAACTATCATGCCACGATAAACCTTATCTTGATGTTTTATAAACATTGTACCACGATCTTGTAAGTTAAATATCGCATAAGCTACTGCATCACCTTGGTCTGTAGAAATAAGTACGCCATTCCTGCGTCCTTGTATAGAACCTTTAAAAGGTTGATGGCTATGATATATACGGTTCATAACACCAGTACCACGAGTATCAGTTAAAAATTCACTTTGGTATCCAATAAGACCACGAGATGGTGCTAAGAACATAATTCTAGTTTTATTATGACCAGAAGGACGCATATCAGTCATAACACCTTTACGGATACTGATTTTATCTACGACAACGCCGCTATATTCATTATCAACATCAACCATAACTTCTTCAATCGGTTCTAATCTTTCACCTGTTGCTTCATCTGTTTTATATAAAACTTTAGGACGAGAAACAGATAATTCAAAACCTTCACGGCGCATAGTTTCAATAAGAACTCCAAGTTGTAACTCGCCACGACCGCCAACTTCATATGAATCTTTGTTGTCACTTTCTTTTACAGAAATAGCAACGTTAGTTTCTGCTTCAGCCATTAGACGATCTCTGATCATACGCGATGTTACTTTACTACCTTCAGTTCCTGCAAAAGGAGAATCATTTACACTTATAGTAATTGCCATAGTTGGCGGATCTATAGGAGTAGAAGGAACTGGTTCAGTAACCTCAACATCGCATATAGTATTGGCAACAGAAGCATTGGCCATACCAGCAATACAAATAATATCTCCAGCAACTGCCGATTCTATTGGCACTCGATTAATACCAGAAAAAGATTGTAATTTAGTTAAGCGACCAGTTTCAATAACATTCCCTTGAAGGTCAATAGCTTTTACAGGCATGTTAATTTTAGCAATACCTCTATCAATACGACCAGTTAAAATACGTCCTAAGAATGGATCTGATTCTAATATAGTAACTAGCATAGCAAAAGGAGCATCAGTATCAACATTAGGTTTGTCTACATGATTAAGTATTAGTTCAAGTAGAGGAGTTAAATCTTTTTGTTCATCAGAAAGTTCTTTTACGCACCAGCCACTTCGACCAGAAGCATATAAAATAGGGAAGTCTAATTGTTCTTCGGTTGCATCAAGAGCTGCAAATAAATCAAATACTTCATTGATAACTTCATCAGGACGAGCATCAGAGCGATCAATTTTATTAATTACTACTATTGGGCGTAAGCCTTGAGCCAATGCTTTTGAAAGCACGAATTTAGTTTGCGGCATTGGACCTTCTGCTGAATCCACAAGCAAGATAACACCGTCAGTCATAGAAAGAATACGTTCAACTTCGCCACCAAAATCTGCGTGTCCTGGAGTATCAATAATGTTTATTCTTACACCATTAAACATTACAGATGTACATTTAGCTAAAATGGTAATACCACGTTCTTTTTCAAGAACGTTTCTATCCATAACCCGTTCATCAACATTTTGATTGGCGCGGAAAGTACCAGTTTGTTTTAAAAGTGAATCTATCATGGTTGTTTTACCATGGTCAACGTGGGCAATAATAGCAATATTACGAATTTCTGTAGTCATATGCAAAATGTGATTTTTTAAGTTATATTGGAAAGAAGGCAGTTCTTATATAGGGCATAAAAGCTTTTGTAAAAACATTTTATATATTTTCTTAAGAAAGAAGAGCTAACTTGATATAATTAGCTCTATATTTAGGTTTGTAAAAGCTCAATAAATGCCTAATTTGCAATATCTTTTAGGTTGGTTATCTTTATTTCCTGATTAATTACAGGTGCTATCATGTTAATATTATGCTGCTGGAATTTTTTCCATATTAACATCATTACTTCACTTTTTGCATTTAAGCGACCAAGATTTATATCTTTTATCCAAAATTGTAGAACGGTTCTTATTAGATTATCTTCAAAAGATTTTAAATAGCAAACAGGCAAGGGGTTTAACATGCAGCGACTAGACTGGCTGGCGGCTTCTGTAATTAATTTGCATGCAAGTTCAAGATCCGTACCATAAGTTAAGGGAATCTCTATGTCTACTCTAGCGATATTACTACTATAAGTTAGATTTATTACTTTGCTGATAATTAATTCTTCATTTGGAATTATAATTTCTTTACTATCGCCAGTTTCAACTAAAGTATATCTTGCTCCAGTATGTCGTACATTGCCAGTTGTGCCATCGCTTAGTTCGATTAGATCGCCTATTTTAACAGATCGTTCAAGTAGTAAAATTAAACCGCTCATAAAATTTGAGGTAATTTTTTGTAAACCAAAACCTATACCAATAGCAAAAGCTCCGCCAAATATTTTTAAAGTAGTAAGATCAATGCCCAAAAAATCTAATCCAGATAGAAAGCCAACTACATAGACAAATATTTGTAAGCATTTTAAAATTAATTCGCGAGTGCTAGCATTAATACTATCAAATCTTTTAATACTATTTTCACCAAATTTTATAATCAAGCCAGAAACCCAAAATATTACTATTATGGCAATAATAGTTTTGACTATAGTATATGCAGAGATTTTAGTATGACCTGTAGTGAAAGTAAGATCTGGAGACTTTAAAAGATCAATTAATGGATCAAAATATCCAAGTAATGCGAAGGCAAAAAATATTGAAGTTACAGTTAGATAAAATATATTACGTAAAAAGTGTTTTTTCATATAAGCTTAAAGCAATTACAATTTTGAATATATTGATTATATAGCATAAGACTAAATTAGTTTGTAGCTTCTTCTATTATATATCCTGAATGTCGTATTGTTTTTATGAAATCTTTGCCTAATTTTTTTCTTATTCCGTGAATATGTACCTCAACTGTATTGCTAGCTATTTCTATATCCCAGCCATATAGACCATCTTCTATTTGTGATTTTGAAATAATATGTCCTCTTTTTTCTAGTAAAGTATGAAGTATAGCAAATTCTTTAGGACCTAATTCTATTTTTTTGCCAGATTTTAGTACAATTTTTGCAGCAGGATCTAGTTCAACACCTGCGTAATTTAATTTAGGTAGGGATCTTCCGCGGCTACGTCTTCTTAAGGCACGTATACGAGCAAGCAGTTCTTTAAAATCAAAAGGTTTAATTAGATAATCATCTGCGCCAGCATCAAGTGCAGTAACTTTATAATTTATATCATCATAAGAAGTTGAGACTAATATAGGGGTATCGTTATTTATGTCTCTTAAGTTGCGAATAATATCAAAACCAGAACCATCTGGAAGGCTGATATCTAATATTATAAGGTCATAAGAATTTGTCTCTAATGCAGTCTCGGCAGATTCTTTGTCTTCTACCCAATCTGCGGCATAACCATCATTTTGCAATCCTTGCAAAATACTAAGACCAGATATTTTATCGTCTTCTACTATTAAAACTCTCATTCTAAGAATATTCGTTTAAATACTTTTTAAAAGATTTAGAATCAAATTTATTTTATTAGTATATGTTGTTTATTTCTACAAAAAAATAAGTCGAGGAAACTAAATAGAATCCTCGACTTTAACTTGCTACTACAAATGCAGTTAGATAGTTATTTCTTTTTCTTTTTAGCAGTTGTAGTTTTTTTCTTAGCAGCAGGTTTTTTCTTTTTAGCTGTAGCCATGTTAATTCTCCATGATAAATTTTTTAAATTAATAATTACGAAAGTTGATTCAATAAATTTGAACTCGCTCTCGATAAGAAGAATAGTAAACAAGCTTCCTTAAATCAAGCTTAAGGATAAGAATAAATATTATTTTATTTTCTACTGTTGCAATTAAAATGAAATTTTTTTTTGAGAATAAAAAAATTATCCGCGACTACGATTTTTTTTTGAAGAAGGTTTTGCATTTTTTTCGATGAATTCAATAATCATTCCTGCAATATCTTTTCCTGTGGCGTGTTCAATTCCATTTAATCCAGGCGAAGAATTTACTTCTAATACCAAAGGACCACGTTTAGAACGTAATATGTCAACCCCTGCAACATTAAGTCCTATTGCTTTGGCAGCAGCAACTGCTGTTTTTCTTTCCTGAGGAGTAATTTTAACTTCCTTAGCTGTTCCACCGCAGTGAATATTAGAACGAAATTCTCCAGTTTGAGCTACTCTCATCATTGAGGCTACTACTTTATCGCCAATGACAAAGCATCTTATATCGCAGCCTTTTGCTTCTTTAATAAATTCCTGTACTAAGAAGAAAGCATCAAGATTTCTAAAAGCTTCTATAACACATTCTGCCGCTTTAACAGTTTCGGCAAGAATTACTCCTCGACCTTGTGTTCCTTCAAGAAGTTTAATTACTAAAGGAGCTCCGCCAACCATTTTTATTAAAGATGATGTGTTGGTAGGTGAGTGAGCAAAGCCAGTTACAGGCATGCCTATTCCCTTACGACAAAATATTTGATGCGCTCTTAATTTATCACGTGAGCGAGTTATTGAGATAGCTTCGTTTAGGCAGTAGCTTCCTGTCATTTCAAATTGTCTTACAACAGCAGTGCCATAAAATGTTATAGATGCGCCAATTCTTGGAATGATTGCATCAACATTATCGCTTAGGCGGTCTTCGGTGTCTTTGCAGTACACGGCTGGAGAATTGGAACTAATATTGATAAAGCATTTTAATGGATCAACGACTCTAACATTATGACCTCGGCTTTTTGCCGCTTCTATTAAACGTGTAGTAGAATAAAGAGTTGATTTGCGAGATAATATAACGATATTCAAAATAGTTCTCCAAAAATTTTCTAGACATAAAATTTAAGCAATATCTTAAATTTTTGCTATTATAATAGCAGATTATATAGTAAATTTCACCAGTTGCCAAATTATCACAAATAATAAAAAAAGACTTTTTTAGAACGAGAGTTTTTACATGTTTTGCAAAAAATCTTTCTAAAATAATTTTAAAAAATAAAAACTGGAAATCATAAAACACATGCTATATATACCCTAAACCAATTTATAGCAATTGATAATGGGCGATTAGCTCAGTTGGTTAGAGCGCTACGTTGACATCGTAGAGGTCGGAGATTCGAGTTCTCTATCGCCCACCATTGTAAATCAGTAGGTTGTGCTGGATTTTAACAATCGATAAAATTTCATATGCTACCTATATGCTACTTTGTCTGGCTTTTGAGTTCCAGCTTTTCTCTAAATAAATTTTGTTAAACTTGGTGAAAGTTGGTAT
Organism: uncultured Rickettsiales bacterium; assembly: GCA_964616845.1. Taxonomy (GTDB): domain Bacteria; phylum Pseudomonadota; class Alphaproteobacteria; order Rickettsiales; family UBA6187; genus CAYZBM01. The sequence continues at coordinate 7,929 of CAZTUN010000075.1, forward strand.
AGATCGTTCTTAAATTTCAGGAGGAGAAGATGTCAGTAATAATACCAAGTGGTTACTACAGCATAAAAGAAGTATTTGATAAAATTGGTACGGTAGAATTTGGAGAAGAATATAATAAAGTTCCATCAAACTTTGGATTGATACTAGAACTACTTGAAGATTACTATGATACAAATGAACAATTTTCTAGAATTGCAGGAACAATTGCTATTCTTAAAGATCATATCCCTAGTTTCTTAAATCGAATTTACACTATAGAAACAATAACAAAAATAGCAAAATACTACATATCAGATCCAGAGTTTTTAGAGCATGTGAATACGATTAAGGATAAAATAAACCTTATGCACAGAGTTGCTAAAAATGTTGCTCTTGAATCGGAAGGAGTTCCGTTTAATAGAGAAAAAAATATCGATCTAAAACTTTTAAACAAATGTTTTAATACTAATGATTCAACTAGTTTAGAAAAGATTATTAAAGATGCGATAATTTATATAAATATTGAAAAGGGAATAAAGGAGATGCTTTATTTTCAACCGTTAGGGGTACATTTCTCATGCTCTTATGATGGTAAGATATATTCTATACCTCAAGAATTCTGGATAGCAGACAAGTCTGTTTATAAGCTACATAACAGTACTGCTTGGATAAACCAAAATTTTGGAACTATCATTATTCAAAAAGCTCCAATCGATGATTTTATAGAAAAAGTACGTGAGGCACAAAAATTCTCCAGTTCCAACAATGAAATAGATTGGAGGGAGTTTTTTCATTACCAAGCTAATAATATTATTTATCAACATCATAAAGATTTTCCAGAAAAGAAACTTAAAGCTGGGAAATTAATCTATAGAA
>CAZTUN010000076.1:0-8528 GCA_964616845.1 uncultured Rickettsiales bacterium
CTTTTTTTAATATCTATTGCCTCTAAGCTATAAAGATCACGCAAAATAATTTGCTGAGAATTTAGGGTTGTTATTTTATAATATTGTCCTAAATCATGATTATTATTATCACAAATATAGACCCAATCATTATTATTAAAACCATGATCCTTAATAGTTAAAATATCCCCCTCAATTGAGCTTATAATTTTATAAGCTTGTAATATTACGCCATCATTATTATAAAAGCGCATATAATAATTGCCTACTTCAATGACATATGATTGATAAACATTAAATTCAAATTTAAGTAAGGCTGTAGGACTATTACTGTCTTTTACAGGTAAAACAAATGACGTGCCGCTGCGTCTTGTAACGGGTCCTTGTTTTAGAGGAATAAGATTTTTGCATGTCTTTAGAGCATTATATCTTCTTGGAGCATCGAGATAGCCAAGGAATAACGGACTAAACTCTCCGCCTGTAAAATTAGTTTGAATAAGAGAACTACGCATAATTTATAAAATATTATGTTATATAATAAATTATTTATTATAATTGTAACCTTCTCTTAAAAGCAAATTGTTGGAATATTACAGTAATTTGCTTAGATTATGGTTAGATACAAAATTTAATTATAGATTTTTAAGATAATTCAATGTAGAATTAACTTATCACTGATATAATCAATAAAGCTTTTATCTTTGCCTGCCAAAAGGCAAAGGAGATAGTAAAATAGGTTAGGTGCGATTCTCACCCAACCTATTTTCATTTTATAGTTAAAGATTTTAGTCAAGTATAGAATCTTTATTTATGGTTGTTTCAATTAATAAACCACGCTTTAATAAATAGCGAATCGCTCCAACACTATGATATAAATTCATCTTAGCCTGAAAATGTATAATTTGCTTCATCAACTCTTTAGGTAGTTGTAAACGAAGCATAATAACATCGCCCATTTCAATCATATCGCTAGATAAATGACTTAGTAAGTCTAATTGCGTATTTTCAATTAATTCTAAAGATTTATTATTATTATCTTCCATAAAGATTAATCCTTTATTTTATCAGGGTTGCAAAAAAGTTATGCAACCCTGAGTTAAGGCTTGCCTTATAAGGGGGGTAACATAGGTCATAGCTCCATGCTATATGGGAGGGGGATCACCCAAGCTGCACACGCCTTTTAGAAAAAAAGGCACGGAAGCTAGGGGAAACCTAATAGCTTGCAATATATTGCTGGCAATATATTGTTTAGGGCTTGACGTTGTAGGGGGGAACGCCCTATAAAATTTGTGTATTTTATGTCTTAAATTTTTCAGATTAAATTTATAACCTCCTGACAGGGAATGGCATTTATGATAACCCCAGAACAATGTCGAGCTGCAAGAATGTTGCTTAACTGGGATCAAGAAACATTGTCTGAACTTTCCAAAGTCAGTGTGAAAACAATTTCTAATTTTGAAATTCATAAAAATAAGACCAATAAATCTACTTTGATGGCATTGGAACATGCTTTGATGAGGGCTGGCATAGAATTGATTAATAACCCTGAGATGGGAATAAATGGCGTGTTGCTGCATGAGAAAAAGATTTAAAATTTTTAAATTTTATAAGGATGATATTCTATTTTTGCAAAAGCTGGCTGACTATCATTTTGCCTTGCTAATTTTGCTCGCACAGGAAAAGCAAAAGTAAGGCATAAAGCATCTGCCTCATCAGGAGAACAAATACCACGTTTGCGCAGCGATTCTTTTTTTTCAATTTGCAGCCTTCCCAAACTATCATAACTATAATAAGGCGCACTAAGATCACTATGTAAACTATCTAAATCTGGTATTTTTATAGGAGGATTTTCTAGCCATTTTTTTAGACAATCCCACATCTCGGCACGTTTATTACTATATCTGCTTTTATCTAAAGGAGATGTTGCTGCATTTACTGCAATAATTTTATCTTGATAACCTAATTCTTTAAGGCGATCAAATATTCCTGCACCTAAGCCAACCATATCAATAAATAATTTATCTAAGGCAAAATCATTTATATATTTTAAACATAAGCCTACTACCTCCATAGTGTCTAAATGGTAGAAAGATTTTATATGTTCAACTACCCGTCCCTGCCTTATAGCAAAGGAAGTACGATCATCACCAAATCTTGCGGGATCACAACCACCAAGCTTAGGAGAAAAATCATCCAAGTCTAAAATAGTTTTACGTGCAGCAATAATTAATTGAGAAGGAATAAAACTAAGGCCATTATCTGATTCAAAAGCCTCAGCGGCATTAGCAGGATATTCTCGCATAAATAATTGACAACTACCTAACAGAGCCTTCTTAGTTATCATCCAATAAATTTGCTTAATATCTAAGTTATAATTTCTGGCATATTTTATATTTTCTTCATCAACTAACCAATCTGTAGGCGGCTCTTTACGATATTCATCTTGCCAATACCATGGCACAAAAATAGCCATATATTCAGAGTTACCATTAATCGCCTCACTCCATATTTGATGAAATTTATTTGCCGTACCAAAAGCTGTGCTTTCTAAAATAATTTCCGTGCCCGGTAAATCTGGTACAGCCTGAATAATACCTGCAAAATGCTCTTGAGCATTTGCCCAAAAAGCCACTTCACTTGCATGAAGCAATTGAATAGTTTGCGAACGACCAACTGCTTTACTACCAGCAGTACCTACCCTATAGCCACTGGCAATTTTATGAAAATATTTTTCTTTTGCTGAAGAAATTTTAGTTGGCTGCCTAATTTCTTCTGGTACATAATCATGAAATTTTTCTACGATACTAAAAAGATTATCCGTAGCGTCACGTGAATGAGTAATAATAAAAACTCTAGTTGCGTTAAAATTAGTTGCCTTCCAATAAAAGCGTGCCGCTATATAAGTTGAACAACCTTGTTGCCTTCCCTTTAAAATAATAGCCCTAACCTTACCCGTTTGTTCTAATTGTTGTTGTAATTTTTGATGAATATAACTTTGCGCCTTATTTAAAATAAGCGGAGATAATCCGTTATTTTTAGTTGCGATTTGAAGATTTTTTTCTGCATAAGTAATAAAATCATCTTCATGATGTGTCATAATTAACCTTACATAAATTAATTAAAAAATTAGCAACTATACTTTAAGATAAGGCTTATTGCCTAAGAATGTGACTAAAACACCATCAGAGCAATAGCCATCTATGTCATAAATTTCAATATCACAACAAAGATTGTCATAAGCGATATTAGAAATTTTTTTAATTACTGATTTACGCAAATTGCTAATATAGGCACGACGATTAGTATTAATATCCTTCCATAATCTAGGATTACTGGTGGCAGTAAACCCATAGCTAACTAAAAAACTATGTGCTTCTAAGATAGAAGGGAAAGTTTTTCCTTTCTCGCCATAAGCATTATTTAGCTCGTTCTTATTTAGATGTGTACGATGATTAGGGAAAATTAATGGAAATTCACTAGTAATAATGCTCATATATTTCTTTACCTAAGTAATTTTTTCTATTAATAATTATGTTTACTAAGTTTAACAGACTCTAATTGCATTAGTAATCTAACAGATTACTAATGCAATTACAATATTAGTAATAAAACTATTAGAAGATTACTGTAAACTGAAAGAATATTTACAAAAAATAGAGCAACGGAACATCACAAAATGCTAATTAATATTAAGGATAATAATAAAGATAATGTAACAATGACACAGTTAGCAAAAAAAATTGGCATGACGCGTGAATATTTGCAATCTATTAAAAATGGTAGCAAAGGACAAAGTTTAGAAAATTTATATAAAATAGCGATTGCACTAAATTGTTATCCTAGCCAATTATTACCTAAGTCTTGGCAAGAGCCAATTATTAAGGCAACTGATAAAATTTCATTAATAGAACAAGCTATTTTAATTTATGAGAAACTAAAAAAAGAAGAGCCTAAATTATCAGCTCAAGATTTAGCCAAAATCATTGCCGTTATTATAGATAATAATGGCAGCGATATTGGCAAGAGTGAAATTGAAAGAATGTTTACTGTTCTCAGCCTGAAGTGCTAATTATAGCGTTAAAGTTTTTTTATAGATGTTTAGCTTTATTTTTTTATTTGCTTTAAATCAAGCAAAAAATCCAACAATTAGAATTTTATTTATTAGTATGCTAATAGATTACTTATGCTAGTCAATAATCTAAAGGATAAAATAATGCAAAATATTTATACCCATATATGGAGAAATTTAGAGGATAATCACTTTGCCAGTGAAGGACATTGCGCTAAAACACAACGCCAAGCAATAGATATATTAGAAGATTATAGCTATGCCTGGCATAGAGATAATTATGTTTATCATACTACTTATGTAGAAAATTTAAGCGATAAATCACTCCATAGCGTTAATTTAAGCAAATATCTTGATAAAGATGAAGAATAAAATACCAAAAAGAAAAATTGTTTTTTATTAAAGTATAATATAAGCTACATTATTAATAATAATGTAGCTTATATTAATCATTAAAAGGTATTTTATGAAAATCAATCTCCCTTTACCTTTACCAACCAGACGAGCTCTTAAAAAACTAGGTAGCGACATTCGTACAATTAGAATAAAATTAAATATGAGCATGGAAGATCTGGCTAAAGAAGCCGATATTAGTAGAACTACCTTAAGTAAAATAGAAAAAGGCAATGCTAATGTAGCTATAGGTATCTATGCGATAGTTTTATTCATATTGGGTTTTACAAAAAATTTAGGTGAGCTTATAAATTTAAGCGAAGAAGAAAAAGAAAAATTTGTGCGCAAACGTGCTGGCAAAAAAACGATCCGCAAAAGAGGCAAGCGCAAATAAAGAATGCTAAAAAAGAACTAACCTTATTAAGCTTTAGCTAAAGAATATACTAATATTAGCTTGATCGCTAAGAATTTAATTCAAGTAACGTTTGCAAGATTTTTTTAATGTTAATCTTATTTTATTTCACTATAAACTAAATTTGATTACTACTTCCTATTGCTGGTCTTTTGGCAGCATTTTGTAAATCAGTGCTAGGGTCACCGTCTTCTCTTAATCTAGTAGTACCACGAGAATGACCATAAGCCGCCGCATTTGCACTAGCAGGAGCAAGTCCAATGTTAGGTTGTATTGATAGATTATAACCCCAAGGATTAGGAAATGCTACAACCATAGGGGGCGGCATAAATACAAATGGTAGAAAATAATACGGTACACCTTGTGAATTAAAACTATAATGTGGTAGCTGTGGTGGAGGTATTGGAGCAGCAGATCCTTCTATAGGTGGTAACATATGTGATGGCATTGGAGCAGCATGACCTAATGGTTGAAGTGGTAATTGAGCAGCAGATGCACCACTTGGTTGCCATAAGCCCATTGCTGGGTCGTTTGTGCGCTCTTCTGATGGTGCTGCTTGCGGTAAAAACGGATCAAATAATCTTAAGCCCTGCTCCTTATATTTGCTAGCAAAACCATTCCTCTTAACACCACCTACGGCTGTTCTTTCTCTTTTATCCTTATCTATAAACCTCTGATTTTTAATAAGAGTTAGGCTTATTATGTTATCTATATTATCTACTAGATATTGTAAAACTTGCGTAATGTCTTGATCACGATGGTTATGTATAACAGAGGCTAAATCTTGTGCGGGCAACGCTGTAATTTCTACTGTATTAGTAGGATAAATAACAGTATGACCTTCTTGCCCTAATAATCTTATATTACCAATATTTTGTATCATATTAGGTATAATTTCTGGAAATCTCTCTGATTTAGCGTCTTTTAAAATATTGGAAAAATTTAATGATTTAAAAATCCCCTCACCTGTAATCTGATGACCCGTTAAAGGATTAGTACCTACTGCACCTTTAGGCAAGAGTAATTGCATAATTGAATCAAGATTTGCTAAAAGGACACCTAGTATTTTATTTATATGATTTATTTTTTTGTGCAAAATACATGATATATTACTAACCGCAAAAATACCCAATCCCATTACTTGTTCGCCATTCTGATTGGTATAGGCAACTTCTTCCTTTTTCTTAATGAGCAAGCTTAAATTATTCATAACTTGATCATCTTGTAATATTTTAACTAAAGTTTCCAGAACTTTCTGATGATTCCAAGCTTCCGAATCATTTACTAATGTAATTGCCCTAAGATTTTTTATATCAAATCCGAGTTGCTTAAATAATGTAAAATTTCTTTCTAATTTTTCTAAGTAAGACGCTTGGTTAGAAACAGGTTGTTTGTGTAATATGGTCTCTATATCTGTTACTAATACTTCCCCTATATCTTGACTTACTATAAATTCATTTATAGCTTGAGCAAATTCTTCTACTGACATAATTATTAACCTTTATTAAATTTGTGCTGCGCAAGCTGTAGAATTAACCATTGATTCATCTAGTGTTGTTAATGGATCTTGATCTAGTTGACTTAACCTATGCTCATAATTAACGGCAGTAGCAAATTCTTTAACAATGCTAGGTATTTGTTTACAACCAGTTCCTGTTATTTTAACAAGAATATTCGTGATTCTACTGAAGGAATCAGAAGTACCTACCCCATTTTTTCTATTATTAAGTATTATTTGGCATAAATCTTCTGCGCTTAATGTTGCACCCATTCCTATAATTGGTATAGGATTTGATATTGATTTTGTCATTTCTCCTGCTGGTGTTATAAAAGAGATAATTTTGTCTAGAGTATCAGCTAGAAATGAACTATTTTGTTCAGTAATATATTGTCCTGCTTGATCAAAAAGAAGAGAAAATTGCTGTGCATTTAGAAGACCAAGACCTTTGATAGTTTTTTTATTTACAGGATTTGTAATACCAGTATCTTTTGCTGTTATTACTTGTAGTACAGCATCTAAATTATTCACAACAATATTTTCTAATGTATGAGGAATATCATTAGAACCGCATAGAATATCTGATAAATTATCCGCTGTAAAAATTCCCAGACCATTTACAGCTAATCCGTCTTGATAATAAGCTATTTGAGATTTATCCTCTACTAATAGGACAATATAAGGCGCAAATTTAATAAAATTGGCTATAATATTTAGACATTGAGGTGTCTCATCTACAGAATCTGAAAAATGCGGATTCTGACTCTTAACAATTTTTTTTATATGATGGCCCTTAAAACCTAACTTTCTTAATAAATCAAGATTTCCTTTACATTGACTATAATATGTATTATGATTATCTGAGCAATTGTCAGAATTGTTACAGTCTGAATCTGCTTGAGAAAATGCAGAGTTAATTTGATCATTTGTAATTTTGTCGCTTGGTGAATTAAAGAAAAGATTTAGCTGCCCCCTAAAATTATCTAAGGAAGTATTAACTGCTATTCTTCTTCGTTTTGCAATGTTTTCTTTTGCTTGACTCATAATAATAAAATCCTTGAAGCATAGTAAATAATGGTTAATAATTTAACCATTATTCCTTGATTTAGCAAGTAAATTTTTATAGGTAATTTATTGACAAATTAAGCATTTGTTTTTAGCCTTATTAATCTATATTTTATATTTTATTTAGAAGGGATAATCACTAATGCCAAAAAATAGCCAAATCTATAATAATTTAAAATTATTTGCTCAGTTTGAAATAGAACAAGACCAAATCAAGGATATAAAAGGATATAAATGAGGTTGACGAAGACGGAATAAGCATGCTTCATCTTGCAGTACGCTGGAACAAACCAGAGATAGTTGATAGACTTATCCAGCTTGGAATAAATATAAATTTACAAGATAAAAAATTTGCTAGAACCGCATTAAATCAGGCTTTAAAATTAAATTTTTATGATATTGCAAATAAATTAATTGATCAAGACGCTAAGCTTAGCTTAAGCGATAAAGAAGGAAATACGCCATTACATGAGCTTGCTTGGGTTAAACAAAACTCTACTGCAGCAGAAAAAGTAGCTGAAATAGACTTAGCAAAAAAAATTATAGAGAAAGAATTATCATTATTGGCGAGAAAAAATAATTTGGGCAATTTGCCATTTCATTATGCTGTAACTAGAGCAGGAATTGATTTTGTGAACCAAGTAATACCAACAGCAAAAGATCAAATTAATTCTACAAATAAAGACGGTCTTTCGGCAAGTCACTTACTTGCTGAAAATAAAAGTACCTCTAGTGATATAGAAGCAATTTTTGCATTACTAGTTACTAATGGCGCAGATATAAATGCAACTTCTTCTAAAATCGCAAATACTAATCCTTTAGATAGAGCAATATTATTAGAAAATAAAACATTAGAACGCCTTCTAGGTGAAAAAAGTGTTAAACCTTCAACTGATCTTTATGGTGCTTATAATGATATAAGTGGAGCTAATCTCTCTCCAAGTAGATAATATAGCAATCAATTATATTTTATATTATTGAATATAATAATTTACGTGACTATGTTGTTATCGCATGCCTAAATTTTAATTATGTAACTAACCCTTAAATTATAAATATTTTATGACAAAAATCCTGCATATTTCTTCAAGTAGTAATTTAAATAATTCTTA
>CAZTUN010000077.1:0-8458 GCA_964616845.1 uncultured Rickettsiales bacterium
AACAATAATTTAGCTGCAGTTGAAAATAATAAGGCTCAAGTTGCAAGCAACCCTCAAGCTCCTCAAAATGATCAAACTAATGAAAAAAATATTACTAATGCCTCAAATGAGATTAAGGAAAATAACATAAATAATAATATTAATTCTAATAATAAAATTGATGCAGGTGCTTCTAAAGCAAGCGACAAAGGAAATGGTAGTTCAGAGCAAGAAAGTCAAACAGGAAAATCGCCTATAGGTAATAGTAAAACAATTCCATTGAAAAAAAATTCAAATAAATTTGCCGAGAATAACCAAGCTAATCCAGAAATTAATAAAAATATACCAACTCAAAAAGTGGTTGAAAAGCTTTCTTTACCAACGCAAGTTGCTATTGCTAAAACTCAGCAAGATTCAATTAATGAAGAAAATGAAGATTCAGATCATGAAGTAGTAAGTAGTAATATTAAAAAACAGCCCTTACCATTACGACCAAATAGAGTTATAACCTTACCAGATAAATCAAAGAAAGGTTATAAAGTTCAATTAGGTTCTTATCGTACAGAAGGTGAAGTAAAAAGCAATTGGGACATAATAAAGAATAATTATAGTGATTTATTAGCTGGACTTGATTATAGTTCATCAAGAGTTGATTTGGGCGATAAAGGAATTTTCTATCGGTTACAGATAGGTCCTTTCGCTAGTGAAGAAAAAGCAAGATCAGTTTGTAAAGAGTTTATTGAACGTAAGCAGGGGTGTTTTTTTGTTAGGTAGTGGTAAGATTCCAGTAATTTTAGGTTGTTCATCTACAGTCTTAACTGGTGAAGAAATAAGGTTCTTTAGTAAGTATAAACCATTAGGATATATTTTATTTAGTCGTAATATTGATAATCTGGCACAATTAAAGCAGTTGGTCTTATCACTTAAGGCTATATCAGGTAAGGATACGCCAATATTGATAGATCAAGAAGGTGGTAGGGTGGTTAGACTAAAACCTCCTCATTGGCCAAAATTTGAGTCTATGGAATATATAGTAAATAATTATCCTGATAATATGCTTCATGCTATATACCAAAATGCTTTGAATATTGCTAAAGAGTTAAATAAATTAGCAATTAATGTAAATTGTGCTCCAGTATGCGATCTAAAAATAGAAGGTAGTCACGCTATTGTCGGAGATAGAAGTTTTGGCAGCGATCCTGATTTAGTTGCAAAATGTGCTAATGTTATGTGTGCTGGTTTGAGAGCTGGAGGTGTATTGCCTATTTTAAAGCATATTCCAGGACATGGTAGGGCTATGGTAGATAGTCATGAATCTTTGCCAATAATAAATGAGCCTTTAGATGTTTTAGAAAAAACTGATTTTAGAGTTTTTAAGTTACTAAACAATGAGAATGCATGGGCAATGACTGCGCATATTATATATAGTTGTTTAGACAAAAATAATCCTGCTACCTTATCAAGTAAGGTTATAAAATATATAAGAGAGCAAATTGGTTTTAAAGGTATAATAATTTCTGATGATATTTCGATGAAGGCATTATCTGGAGATTTAGGAGAAATTGGTAATTTAGCTCTAAATGCTGGCTGTGATATTGTTTTGCATTGCAATGGCAATATGGATGAAATGGTTAATTTATTATCTAAAATATCTAGCCGTCAAAATAGTTAGTCTGCCGTGAAAAAGTCTACGAGCCACTCTTAGATTAGGCTATATAATATTTTCATGGGAAATAAATTATCAGAAATCAGCAGACTAAACTACAAAAGCTTGCAAAAGATTTTGTGGTGAATGCTTGTTAAAATGGCTATTTTTGAATATACATGAAAGAAAATTATGAAGCCGTACCGCAGTTTACTTGATCGTAAATGAGGAACGGAAGTCATGATTTTCTTTAATGGATAACAAAAAGAGACTTTTTCGCAAGCGACTATATAGTTTTATGGCTATAGATTAAAGTTTTCGCCTAGATATGCTTTCTTAACATCTGAATTATTTACTATATCAATAGGAGTGCCTTCAGCAAGTACTTTACCTTCAAATATAACGTAAGCACGGTCAACTATTTCTAGTGCGTCACGTACATTGTGGTCGGTAATAAGTACGCCAATATTGAGTCTTTTTAATTGGCTAATTAATATCTTAATATCATTTACTGCGACAGGATCAATGCCCGCAAGTGGTTCGTCTAGTAATATAAACATAGGGTTTGCGGCTAAACATCTAGCTATTTCAAGCCTACGACGTTCTCCACCAGATAAGGATAAAGAATTAGCTCTTCTTAAATGAGTTATAGAAAATTCTCCAAGTAATATTTCTAGTTTTTCATTGCGTGCAGTTGTGTCAAGATCGGTAATCTCAAGGATTGACATGATATTTTCTTCAACAGTCATGCCACGAAATATTGATGCTTCTTGTGGTAGATAGCCTATGCCCATTCTTGCGCGACGATATACTGGCAAATTAGTTATATCGACATCATTGAGAATGATTTTTCCATAATCAGCAGCAACTAAGCCCATTATAGTGTAAAATAAAGTTGTTTTACCAGCTCCATTTGGTCCTAATAGTCCAACAGCCTCGCCTTGCTTCATAGATAAGCTAATATTTCTTATTACAGGTCGATTGGCATAAGATTTGCCAATATTTTCAACAAATAAACCGTTTTTAGCTTGATTAATAGATGGTTGTGACATGTAAATTACTCATTATTTTCTTTTTCTGTGGGAATAAAAGTACCTTTAACTCGCCCTGAGGTTGATTTATCTTTAGGGCTATTATTATCAAGAGTGGTTATCCCTGTGTTTGAATCATATACTAATTTACTCCCTCTTAATACACTTTTATCTTTATATAAAGTAACATTATCATTCATATATATATAACCGCTATCTACATCGTAATTTGCCGTGTCTGAGTGGATTTCTTCTTGTTGAGTTTTAATTTTTACATTATTGACTGCATCAATTTTGCTTATACTTGCTTGATCAGAAGAAGATTTATTTTTGCGGTAATAGACAATCAGTTTGTCTGTAGTTAAAGTATAGCTTCCTTGTTTTACCTTAACATTATCTAAAAATGTTGCGGTCGAATTTTCAATCTTAACAACTAAACTATCAGAATTGATATAAATAGGAAGAGAGCTATTTTTTACATCAGTTAAAGGAGAGTTTTGTGCAAATGAAGCAAAAGATAAAATGCTTACACATAAGAACATTATAATTTTTTGTAATAATCTATATAACATAATTACTCACTCTTATTAGGATAAATAGTTGTAAATACATTACCTTTAAAAGTGATATTTTTATCATTTGGCATAATAAAGCTGTCGGCTATAACGCTACCTATTTTTCCAGAAACGGTTACTTTGCTATTTCCATAAGCAGAATAGTCTTTTAAATTAATCTGCGCTGAAGAGGTTTTTACATTATATTTATCATTATATAAGCCTTCAATTTTTCCATACAAATTTAAAGTCTTTAAATTTATATTATAAATTGCTTCAGTAGAATGACCATTTAGAAAATCTTTTTGGTTAGGATATAATTGAGAATGGACGTTAGTAAGAACAATTTTTTCTTCGTTCATTCTGATTGCAGTATCAGAAGAAATAGAAAATTGCTTACCATTTTGATCCGTGCCATAATATATGGGAGACATCATAGTTGAAGTAGTAATATGTTTATTATCTTTTTTATTTCCAGCTATATAATCAGTTTCTTTCCTATCAAAAAACGGCAATATCATTATCAGTATTATTAATATACTAGCAATTACAACAAAAGCAGTTTTTGTTCGCGAAACTATTTTTGTATAACCAGAAATAGGCTCAATAAGGGCTGAGAAGTCTCTAGCAACAGCATTTGATAGTTTTTCAAGAAATTCCTTCTGCTTCATTATAACCCTTCTGTAATATCTGGATAAGGAGCATATGCAGAATCAGGCTTTTGCATTTGTGGAGGATAGTTATAGTTTTGTTGTGCAGGTGGAGTATTAAATTGGTTATAGTTTTGAGCATCTGGCATATTTGTAGGTTGTTGCATATAGCCATTAGCATTATTGTTAGGAGAAGGCATATTATCATTTTGATTAGGATAAAAAGGTTGTGGCGGAGTTATATTGTTAGGTGGAGTTAATGGTTGCGGAGTGTTTGTTGCCTCAAATTGCTGTTGTCTCATGTCTTGGGGATAGTTTGGTGATAAAGTTTGCGGCTGGTTAGGATAGTTATTATAAGGACTAGGAGGCATATTTGGTTGAGGAATATTTGTAGGATTACTTGGATTATAATTGCCATAAGGATCATTATTAATTGGTCGCATTCCTGTAGCCATATTCATATTAGGGTTGTTGGCATTAGAGGATGATTTTGCACATTGTTTTTGTTGAGCAAGGCTTTGTAAATATTCTAGCCTTTGATTGGCACTTTGTTCAGCTTTGTTTATTTTATAAATCGAAGCAAAGCCACTAATAGGGTTTAAATAACGCCACTGAAACTTATCATCTTCGTGAGCTGCTTGCTTATAATAAGCTGCTTCTTGCATTTCTTTGGCTATTTGAGGACAGGTTAATTGACTGTCTGTAGGTTTTTGTACTTCAACCCTAACTGGATTTGCTCCGCAGCCAGATAAGGCAACGCAAAATATAGATATAAATAGTAACCTATTATTTACACAGCTATTACGCATTTTGCCCCCTTTATGTAAAACAGTAAAAAATTATTTAAAGTTTTTAGATACTAGCATAGAATATATAGTTTTAGAAAAAGTTTTTTTTTAATAATATTATATTATTAGGATAATTTTTAATTATTATTAATAAATTAATAAAATATCTTGATTGTGTAACGTTTTTGTAATATTACTCCTATATAATATTTGATCTAGTATATTATTGCTAGTTTTGCTATATAAAAATTTTACAGTTTCCCTATAGATGGTTATCCCCCTTTCCATCTTAGGGCTTTAAAGAGAAGAGGGTCGTATTTGACTTTTTGTCCTCCTTTTGTCTCCTGTAGACTCTCTTCTCTTATTTTAAATAACTTAAGATTTAAAGAATTTTTATGGAAAAGCAAAATCAACAATCTCTCTCAATAGATATAACTCCTCCTAATGGAGAAAAAAAAGTTCTTATGCATAGTTGCTGCGCACCATGTGCGGGTGAGCTAATGGAACTTATGCTAAAAAATAATATTGATTTAACTATATTTTTTTATAATCCAAATATACATCCTAAAAAAGAATATGAAATTCGCAAAGATGAAAATATCAGGTTTGCAGAAAAATTATCTATTCCATTTATTGATGCAGATTATGATGTCCAAAATTGGTTTCATAAAGCAAAAGGCATGGAAAATGAACCAGAGCGTGGCATAAGATGCAGTATGTGCTTTGATATGAGATTTGTCAGGACGGCACAATATGCCAGTGAAAATGGATTTAAAGTTATAACTAGTTCTTTGGGCATATCTCGTTGGAAAAATATGGATCAGATTAATCATTCTGGTCACTATGCTGCATCATGTTATCCAGATGTCATATATTGGGATTATAACTGGCGTAAGAATGGTGGTAGTCAGCGTATGTATGAAATAGCAAAAAGAGAGAATTTTTATAAGCAACAATATTGCGGTTGTATATATTCATTAAGAGATACCAATAATTGGCGCAAATTAAATAATCGCCAAGTAATTGAAATAGGTGAAGATTTTTATCAATAGCTAAAAAAGCTAATGGCATAATCGTAAATGATTATGCCATTAGGTTTTTGTCATTGATGTTTGAAAATTATGAGAAAAACTTCTCAATAGATTGATTTAAAACCTTAAATCTAGCATCATCAGATTTTCTGCCATCATAAATAATGCGATCTTCGTAATCTGTTATCCATAACGCTTTAGGATTACGTCTTGCTACAACTATACCGCCTTGTAATTTGGCATATGGAGTACGATGTAGTTTAAATATTATTAAACCGTCTTTTATTAATTCAGAAATAAATTTTCTAAATTCTTGAGGAATTTTATCACTTATTTGAGAAAAATTATCAGTATCAATAGTACCAATTACCTCAAGTTTTCCTTCTTCGGTTGACATAGCAAAACGAGATTTTTCTATTCCAGAGAGACCAATTTGAGATTGGCGATGTATCTCCCAAGTTTTTTCTACAGGAACTGCAAATGCTTTGTGACCCTCTATTTCTCGGCATTGGAAGAAATAGTGGTTGTTTACACCGCAACGTTTTAACTCTCTTTGTAATAGGCGTAAAGTTTGCGCATCATCATTAACGCCGTCAATAATAGGAGCTTGATTTTCTAAAGTTATATAATTACGGCTTTTTAAGTTAAAAATAGCTTTTTCAGTAACTTCAATGCGCTTATATCCGCCATCATGAGTTTCTATATATTTTTTGGTAATTTTATCTTTTTCTAATAATTCATCAGGGTGAGAAAAATGTACCATAAATGCTATACTAACACGAGGGTGTAATTGATGGAATAGATCTATCATGTTAAAGAAATTTTCATCAAATCTTTGCGGAAAAAATGCCAATTCCTTAGTGCCAATTCTTATCATTCTTATGCCAGCTTCAGCTAAGCCATGCATATAATCAAATAGGTTCTTGTTAGACAAAACCATAGGATCGCCACCAGATAATAAAGCTTCGCGAATAGGCGTGATTTGATCTTCAATGTTAGGGGTGTGCTTATTATGTTCGTCAGCTTTTTTATTATGTTCTTTAATATAATTGGTTATTTCTGTAATTGATCCTATGTCTTTTTCTGTTTTACCTGTAAGGAAGTCCGAACGATAACAATAGCGACACCAAGAACTGCATGCTCTCACAACGTAAAGTAAAACAAGTTCATATTTATGGAGAAGACCAGGAACAGGACTATATTTTAATTGATTAGAAGGGTCTCTTTGTCCAGATAGATCGTCTGTTTCTTCGGGGCGAGCTTTGATAAGGTTAGTAATGGCTGCGCTACGAGATGCTAAATCAATATAATATGAGGTAGCTCGTGGTGGCAGACGGTCAGAAACTCCAGCTTTAACTAAAGCGTCAAGTTCAGCGTCAGAATAAAGATTTATTCCACCTTCACTAACATACTTTCTATATTGATGAATATCATGCTGAATATAACGAGAAAATTTTGTTTCTGTTATTGATCCATAAATATTCTTAAGATTATTTCTAGTTATACTCTTATGCTTTGGTCGCGTTCCTGCGACACGTGGTTTAGACTGTTTATTTTTCACTATAGCCTCATTTTAGATTCTCTTTATACAAAAAATATAGTCAATTTTTTTTGCCTAAAATTCTAATTAAAAATTTTTAATTTTAACTTACATATTAAATATATATAATGACAAACAGTGCGATAATATTATTGTCATTTTTATAGTCAATAGTCTTAAATAAATAATAAAGCTCAATTATATGAATTTTTATGTATCTAATAATTATATTAGAATAGTTTTTTGGCTAAAAACTTTGTTTTTTGCGGGTATTTCAAGTAAAGGTTGTTAGGATATTTATGTTAGAAAAAATACTATATTTTATAGCAATTATATGCATAATTCCTTTTTTTATAGCAGGTATTGTATCTGGAATTGTATTTTTCTTCTTATTTGCACTTATATTTGCCATAATCAAAATCATTGCAAATAATATGCCAAATAAGAAAGAGGGCAAAATTTTTGCTAATGGACAAATAGTTACTGTTGAATATGAAGTTATTGAAGAAGATGAAAAAAAATAGTTAATTTTAATCTGATAAAAGGACTAAACATTATGGCAGATATTAATTCTTTGATTAGTGGCTTTAGAATTTTTAAAGCCACTGAGCATGCAAAATTTAAAGATATGATAGAGCATGTTATCAAGCTAAATATAAAGCCAAAAACAATAGTTATTTGTTGCAGTGACATGCGAATGTCGCCAGGAAGAATTTTTAGTGCTAATCCAGGAGATATCTATGTAATTAGAAATGCAGGGGCATTAGTTCCGCCATTTGGCTCAGAGCAGGTTAACGGCGTTGAAGCTTCTATTGAATATGCAGTTAATAATCTTGAGGTAGATAATATTGTTGTGCTTGGGCATGCTTATTGTGATGCGTTAAAATTTTATTTTAGAATGGATGAATCTAAAGTTAAAAAGGACGACAATATATATAAATGGCTTAGTTTAGGAAAAGAAGCAAAAAATGCAGTTATTAATAATATGCAAGATCGTAATGATGATGATCAAGAATTTGCTCATGTTCAAGAAAGTATTATAGTTTCATTAAAAAACTTACTTTCTTATCCGACTCTCCGAGAAAAAGTAGATAGTTATAAAGTTAAGCTATATGGCTGGATGATTAATTTAAAAGATGGGCAGTTAATAACCTTTAACCCCCAAACAAAAAGATTTGAACAAATTGAATAGTCTGCCGTGAAAAAGTCTACGAGCCACTCTTAGATTAGGCTATATAAT
>CAZTUN010000078.1:0-8420 GCA_964616845.1 uncultured Rickettsiales bacterium
TAAGAGATTTAAAGAAGGAGAGGCGATAACGTCAAAAATATTTGCGCAATTAATTAGTCGCTATTTTGATTGCTTAGTTACTATAGATCCACATTTGCATAGATATAAATCACTTAATGAAATTTATACAATAGAAACTAAGTTATTACACGCTACGTCACTAATTGCAAATTGGATAAAAGCAAAAGTTAAGAATGGAATATTATTAGGTCCAGATGAAGAAAGCTTACAATGGGTTTGTGAAATAGCAAAGCTTGCAGATATGCCTTTTACGATACTAAAGAAAATTCGTAAAGGTGATAATGACGTTTCTGTTTCTTTGCAAAGTTTTCCACAAAGTGAAGATAAGCAGCCTATTTTAGTAGATGATATTATATCTACCGCACATACTATGTCAGAAACAGTTAAGCAAATACAAAAAATTGGTCTTAAATCGCCTATATGTATAGGAGTCCATGCAATATTTGCAGATAATGCCTATGATCTATTAATAAAATCAGGAGTAAGTAAGATAGTTACATGCAATACAATAACGCATGCAACTAATAAGATAGATGTTACGCCTATTATAGAAAATTGCTTACTTGCAATATAATTTCAGTTTTAAATTTCAAATAATTATTCCAAATTACTATAAAATTATAGGAAAACCGCCTCTTAGATGAGGCATTAAAGCTATTTATAAAATAGTGATAATAATACTTGATAATGATTATTAATTGCTATATATTAATTGAGAATAATTATTAATTGCATATAATTTATTTTATAGGAAAATTGCTCATGAATAAAAAATATTATCAAATAATTGTTTTTTTAATGACGGTTATTTTCTCTGTCATGGTAAGGGCAGAGGAGTCTGTTTACATAATTACTGAGAAAAATAAAGAATTCTCGCCAAAAGAGCTTGTTATACCAGCAGATAAAAAAGTTAAATTACTAATCAAAAATCTTGACTCTAAAGTTATAGAATTTGAAAGTACAGATTTTAACCGTGAAAAAATTATTCCAGCAAATGGCGAGGCTGTAATATATGTAGGACCTTTAAAATCAGGTACGTACCATTATTTCGATGATTTTAATCGAGATAATAAAGCAGCCATAATCGTAAAGTAAATCATTATAATTAGAGTAGTTATTTATGCTTGCAACATTAATAATATTTTTTAGAGAAACAATGGAAGCAGGTCTGGTGGTAAGTATAGCTCTTGCTGCAACTCTTGGTGTTGTTAATCGTAGCCTTTGGGTTGGCTATGGTATAATAGCTGGAATCATATGTTCTTGTATTGTAGCTTTATTTACAAAAACAATAAGTAGTGCAGTTGCAGGGTTTGGACAAGAATTGTTTAATGTTGTGATTCTTGTTGCTGCTGTAATTATGTTAACTTCTCACAATGTTTGGATGGCTCGTCATGGTAGAGAAATAATTATTAATATGAAAAAACTAGGCGAAGAAGTAACTAACGGCAAGAAGTCATTACTTGCTCTTGCCATAGTAGTAGCAATTGCCGTTTTGCGTGAAGGATCTGAAGTTGTATTATTCGTATATGGTATTATTGTTTCTAGTCATGAATCATATGGTGCTATATCGCTTGGAGCTATAGCTGGACTATTAATGGCCATATTATTATCTGTAGCAGTATATTTGGGAATGGCAAAAATCCCTAATCGTTATCTATTTAAAGTTACTAGTATAATGCTTGCTATGCTTGCTGCTGGAATGTCTTCTCAAGCCATGGCTTTTTTAGAACAAGCACAAATAGTTAATATTTTAACGCAGACTTTATGGAATACCTCATGGTTAGTTGCAGATGGAAGTTTATTGGGTAAAGCTCTACATACCTTAATTGGTTATACAGCAGCGCCTAGTATTATACAGATGCTTGCTTATGTACTAACTTTGTTGGTTACTTTTTTATTAATGCATTTTTATGGCAGAATGCCAGCGCATAGTAAAATATCTTAAGAATTATCTATAATTTTTTAATCTATCATTTTAAGAGGAATTATTTATGAAAATATATAATAAGAAAATTAACTTGGCTGTTTTTTTAGCGATGGTTACTTTTTTTAATCAGACTCAAGCTGCTGACCATGTTTATAGTCCGTATGTTGAGCAAGGTGAATTAGAAGTTGAGTGGAAAAATAATTATGATTTTGATCATAATAAAGACAAATCTGGAGCATCTAGTCAAAAATTTGCTCTAGGTTATGGAGTTAATAATTTTTGGGCGACAGAGATTTATGCAATAGTTGAAAAAGATGGTGAGACAGGCAGTAGTTATAATCTTAATGGTGTTGAGTTTGAAAATATATTTCAATTAACAGAGCGTGGACAATATTGGGCTGACTTTGGATTATATACCGCTTATACACATAGTTTAAAAAGTGGTACGCCAAATGAGGCAGAACTTAAGTTATTAGTAGCAAAAGATACAGGTATGCTTACGCATTACGCTAATATACAGCTAGCAAGAGAAAATGGTGATGAGGCTTCCAATTCTACCGAGGTTGGATTTAAATGGTCAACGCGCTACCGCTTAGATGAAAAATTTATGCCAGGGTTTGAAATACACAGTAATTTTGGTTCTTTAAATCATTTCAATTATGATGATCAAAAGCATCAGGTAGGACCTATGTTTTATGGAAGATTATTTAATAATTTCCGCTACGAAATTGGATATTTAATTGGAACATCTAAAGAAGCTCCAGATGGTCAATTAAAATCTCTTATAGAATACGAGATACATTTTTAACTTAGTGCATCTGTAAGATTTGTTCTACGGATACTTGATTACGACCTGTATGTTTTGCAATATATAATCTAGTATCTGCAATTTTATAAAGATCAGAAGATTTTATCATTCGGTTATTTTCAGTAGAAGATACTCCAATTGATACGGTACAATGTAGTGGTGAAGTTAGCTCATTCTGTAAGAAAGGATGTTTAGCGATTTCACCACAAATTTGTTCGGCTATCCAATAAGCACCTTCTTCTGGTATATTAGGTAATATAATACCAAATTCTCCGCCGCTTAATCGAGCAGGAAGATCTTCTTTGTTTAGGCATGATTTAATTACTTGCGCCATTTCAACTAATATTTTGTCGCCAATAGAATAGCCATATCCATCGTTAATATTTTTTAATCCATCAATGTCGATAACTAATATTGAGAAGCAACCAGAGCTACGTCTTATTTTGGTTAATTCTTCATCTATGTTAGCAAAGAAACTAGAGCGATTAACAAGACCAGTAGTTAAATCTGTATAAGCAAGTTTTTGCATTTCAATACGGGTGCGCTGTTCTGCCTCTACACGTTCTGTAATATCTCGTAACGATCCAACTGAACCAATAAGCTTTCCACCATTATCATACCAAGGATAAGAAATGTCAGTTACCCAAATTTTACTACCACTTTTTGTGCGCATAAGGTAGTCAGCTTGCCAACGGCTAACATCGCCAAATTGACGCTTTTTTTCTAGCCCATCGAAAGATGTGACAGATTCAACACGGTCACGGATAATTTTTGTTTCAAGTATTAAGGAACGGAAGTTTATACTCTTCATTTCTGCTGGAGTAAAGCCAAGAAGTCTAATTATTGCAGTACTAATATAATCATAACGCATAGTGTCATAACGCAGACGATATACTGTATCAGATGAGTAAGAAGTCAGTAACGATATTTCGTTCTGAAGAGCTTGAATCTTCCTGACAAATGGTATGCAGCTCTTTACACCACGCAATAGTTTGTTAAAAACACCAGACACTTTTTTACTCCGCTTGGAAAAACAAAAAGACATAATTATCTGTTACCATTGTAACAAAATTGTTATCTTAATTCAAATTTTGAAAGCAACATAAAGATGTTAATCTTTTTTTCCAGAATTTTTTATATAAATATTTAATCTTCTTAGTTGTTTTTTTAAAAAAACATAACAACTAAGAAGATATATTTAGATTTTTTTTAATTATAAATTTTTCTCAAGAAACTTATTAAATCTTTTAGTGAAGGCTAGAGTATCATATATTTGTTCACCTTCAATTATACATGCCTGATCAAATAATATTTCTGCTAAATCTTTAGACTCATCAGAATTTAAATTCTCACTTAGAAATTTTATTACTTTATGTTCAGGGTTTAGCTCTAATATTTTTAATGATGGACTAGCCAATTGTTTTTGACCAAGCAAGAATCGTTCCATTCTTATATCCATGCCTCCTTCTTGAACAGTTAAGCAAACAGGACTGCTACTAAGTTTTTTTGATATCTTAACATCAAGAACTTTTCCTTTTAGCGTTTCCTTAACAAAGGCAACTAATTTGTCTAAGCTATCTTGACTAGGAATATTATCATTTTTTTCATTTTCTTTAGGTTTTATATCAAGACCTGCACGAGTGATGGGAGTAAATTCTTTTCCATTGTATTCATGCATAGTATTTACCCAAAAATCATCAACATGATCTGTTAAAAGGAGAACATTTATATCGTTATTTATGAACCCTTCTAGCTGAGGACTTTCGAGTAATATTTTTACGTTATCACCAATAGCGTAATAGATAGTTTTCTGATCTTTAGGCATTTCTTCTATATATTGATCAAGGGTAATTAACTTATCTTTATATTTAGAACTTCTGAAATGGCAGATTTCTAGTAGAGCTTGGCGATTAGGATCAACAGACTCGCATAAGCCCTCTTTTAAAGTAGCACCAAAATTATTCCAAAATTTTTCAAATTCTGCTGCGTCTGATTTTGCCTTCTTTTTTAACTCGCTAAGAACTTTTTTAACGATATTATTACAAATTTTATTAATAGTATTATTATGTTGTAAAGTTTCTCTACTAATATTTAGAGGTAAATCTTCTGAGTCTATCACCCCACGTAAAAAACGAAAATGTTTTGGAATTATGTCAATATTTTGTTCCGCAATAAATACTCTTTTTACATAAAGTTTTACCCTAGTCATGCGATCTGGATGAAATAGATCAAAAGGTGGACGGCTTGGAATAAATAATAAACTTAAATATTCTAAGTTTCCTTCGGCTTTATTATGAAGAACCATCCAAGGTTCGTCACCAGCATGAGCTATATGTTTATAAAATTCATTATATTGTTCAGTTGTAATATCGCTTTTTGCTCTTGCCCATAAAGCTGTACCTTTATTAATTACCTCGGCTGTTTTATCTGAATTTATAAGTTCTATAGGAAAGCTAATATGATCTGAATATGTAGTAACAATATGTTTTATCTTATGGCGATCAAGAAATTGTCCTTGGTCTTTGCGCAAATGCAATGTTACGCTAGTTCCTCTGTCTTGAGTTTCTTCAAGTTCTGATATTTCATAACTACCATCGCCTTGAGATTCCCACTGCCAAGTCTTGGTTTCACCAACTTTTCTTGAAGTAACAGTAACTTTATCGGCTACCATGAAAGCAGAGTAAAATCCTACGCCAAACTGTCCAATAAGTTGAAGATTATCATTAGATTCATTTTTATTGGCAGCCATAAATTTTTGTGTACCAGAGCTGGCTATTGTTCCTAAATTATCAATAAAATCTTGTTTGTTCATGCCAATGCCATTATCTGAAATAGTAAGAGTTTTGGCCTTGTCATTTACAATTATTTTGATTTTTAATTCTTCATTGTCGCTAAGTAGTTCTGGATTTGTTACTGCATTATAGCGTATTTTGTCGCAAGCATCTGACGAATTAGAGATTAGTTCGCGTAAGAAAATATCCTTATGGGCATATAAAGAATGAATCATTAATTGTAAAATTTTACTTGTTTCTGCGCCAAAATCATGTTTTTCTGTGTTAGTAGATAGGCTCTTTTTCTTTGCTCCCTTAGTAGTCATAAATCCTCCATAACGTTAGCTTATTATACTTAAATCAAATATAAAGATTATATTGAACTATAAAATTTAGTTTCACTATAAAATCACATATCAGATAGGTAGAGAGGGTTTTAGTTTCAAGGGTTACAATAAAAATACTTGTTTTGCGTAAAGTTAGCTGTATATATAGCACAAATAAATTTATAAATAATTTACGGTTATCTGAATTTAAAGTTAGTGTTATAGCTATGACTATGAATTTACCTGTATATTTAAATCAATATCTACCAATAGTAGTTTTTTTAGGGGTTGCTATAACTCTTGCTATTTTAATGGTGGCTATACCATTTATAGTTTCTTTACGTCGTCCCGATAAAGAAAAATTATCTGCCTATGAATGTGGTTTTGAATCATTTGGCGATGCAAGAGAAAGATTTGATATTAGATTTTATTTAGTATCTATTTTGTTTATAATATTTGATTTAGAAATAGCCTTCTTGTTTCCGTGGGCAATAACGTTAAAAAAGATAGGTGTATTTGGCTATTGGTCAATGATGTTTTTTTTATTTATTTTGACTGTTGGCTTTATTTATGAGTGGATTAAAGGTGGACTTGATTGGGAGTAAGTTTATATGCAAAAACAGTTTATAAATAAAATAGGTCCAAGTAATCCTGATGCTATTGATTTGTTCACTCAAGGTATTTCAAATAAAGGATATATGATTGCCAAATTGGACGATTTGATTAATTGGGCAAGAACTGGATCTTTATGGCCTATGACTTTTGGTCTAGCTTGTTGTGCGGTTGAAATGATGCATACTGCTGCAAGTAGATATGATCTAGATAGATTTGGTCTAGTATTTAGAGCAAGCCCTCGTCAGTCTGATGTTATGATAGTGGCTGGTACTTTAACTAATAAAATGGCTCCAGCACTTAGAAAAGTTTACGATCAGATGGCAGAACCACGTTGGGTGATTTCAATGGGTAGTTGTGCCAATGGTGGTGGATATTATCATTATTCTTATTCTGTAGTAAGAGGATGTGATCGCATTGTTCCTGTAGATGTTTATGTTCCTGGTTGTCCGCCAACAGCAGAAGCCTTGTTATATGGTATTTTACAGTTGCAGAAAAAAATTAAGCGTACTGGAACTATTATTAAACGCAAAATTTAAGTTGTGTTATTTTATGAGTAATGTGTTTAAAATTGATATTGAAAATAATGTAACCTTAGAACAAGTCTATGGTTTATTAGAGTCTGCAATTACTAAAATATGCCAAGCAAAGATTTCTATTGAGAAGAATGAGTTAATATTAGATGTACCTACCGCTAATATTATAGAGGTATTAGCATTTTTGCGCGACGACAATAGATTTGAATTTAAACAATTAGTAGATTTATTTGCGATTGATTATTTAGATAGAGATAAGCGTTTTGAGGTTGTATATAATTTATTAAGTTTGAAGTATAATATTCGCCTTAGAGTGAGATTAAGTGTTGCTCAAGATGAGCATGTTCCTACAGCAACAGAAGTATTTTCTTCCGCTGGTTGGTTAGAGCGTGAAGTTTGGGATATGTACGGTGTTTTTTTTGCTAAACATAGTGATTTGCGTAGAATATTAACAGATTATGGGTTTTCTGGACACCCACAGAGAAAAGATTTTCCGCTTACTGGTTATGTTGAAGTTCATTATAGTGAAAGTGAGAAAAGAGTAGTATATGCTCCTGTTCAATTGCAACAGGAATTTAGAAATTTTGATTTTGAAAGTCCTTGGGAAGGTGCTGGCGAATATATACTTTCTTTGGAGCAAAAGGCTAAGTAGTTATGACAGATGTTAATATAAAAAATATGACAATAAACTTTGGGCCTCAACATCCTGCGGCTCATGGTGTTTTAAGATTGGTACTTGAGATGGACGGAGAGGTTGTAGAGCGTGCCGATCCTCATATTGGTTTGTTACATCGTGGTACAGAAAAATTAATAGAATATAAAAATTATATTCAAGCAGTCCCTTATTTTGATAGGTTAGATTATGTTGCTCCAATGGCGCAAGAGCATGCATTTGCTCTGGCTGTTGAAAAATTGCTAGCTTGTGAAGTTCCTATTCGTGCTAAATATATCAGGGTATTATTTGCAGAAATTAGTCGATTGCTAAATCATTTGCTTAATATAACAACACAAGCCTTAGACGTTGGAGCTATGACTCCTCTGTTATGGATGTTTGAAGAACGTGAAAAAATGATGGAATTCTACGAGAGAGTTTCTGGTGCAAGGCTTCATTCTAATTATTTTCGTCCAGGTGGAGTTGCTAAAGATTTGCCTAAAGGATTGCTTGAAGATATTGCTAAATTCATCGATAAATTTCCTAAAATAGTAGATGATATGGATAATTTATTGACAGAAAATCGTATCTTTAAACAAAGAATGGTTGATATTGGGGTTGTTTCTACTGATCAGGCTTTGGACTGGGGCTTTAGTGGACCGATGCTTAGGGCATCGAATGTTGCTTGGGATTTAAGAAAAGTGCAACCTTATGATGTTTTTGATGAAGTAGATTTTGATATTCCAGTATGAAAAAATGGAGATTGT
>CAZTUN010000079.1:0-8397 GCA_964616845.1 uncultured Rickettsiales bacterium
AGTCCAAGACATATTACGTCTAAAAGAAGAAATGAATGCGGTTATATTGGCGCATTATTATCAAGATGAATCAATACAAGATATAGCTGATTTTATTGGAGATTCTCTTGATCTTTCAAAAAAAGCTTCAACTACTAATGCCGATGTAATTGTCTTTTGTGGCGTTACATTTATGGCGGACGTTGCTAAAATACTAAATCCGACCAAAACCGTAATTATACCTGATATAAATGCTGGCTGTTCTTTAGAGGATTCTTGCCAAGCAGAAAATTTTAAGCAGTTTATTAATAACTACCCAGATCATATTGTATTAACTTATATAAATTCATCTATAGAAGTTAAAGCACTATCAGATATAATAATAACCTCTTCTAGTGCAGAAAGAATTATCAATAGTTTACCAAAAGATCAGAAAATAATTTGCGGTCCTGATAAATATTTAGGAAGTTATTTAAACCGCATCACCAATCGTAATATGGTTTTATGGAATGGCACATGCATAGTCCATGAACGATTTTCAGAAAAAGAATTAATTAAGCTTAAAACTCTATATCCAAATGCAAAAATAATTGCACACCCAGAATGTACAGAAAACATACTTTCTTATGCAGATCATGTTGGATCGACAACTTCTTTGTTAAATTTTACCGCAAAAGATAATTATGATGAGTTTATTGTCTTAACCGAACCAGGCATTATTCATCAAATGAAACTTCGTTCCCCTAATAAGAAATTCTATGCGGTATCTGGCGTAAATGAATCTGCGTGTAATTTTTGCAATAGCTGTCCTTATATGCGTCTAAATACTTTAGAAAAACTATATAATTGTATGAAAGATCTTAGCCCTCAGATAAATATAGACTCAGATTTATTAATAAAAGCTAAAAAACCTCTAGATCGCATGTTAGAACTAACTAAGGATAATTAATGTCTAAAGATCGTAATGGCGGCAGAAGAAGTCTTTATATAAAAGTAAGAACGGCAAAAGGACGGAAGAAATCTTCTACTTTGTGGCTAGAACGCCAATTAAACGACCCTTACGTGCATAAAGCTCACGACGAAGGCTTCCGTTCTCGTGCAGCTTACAAGCTAATAGAAATGGATCAAAAATTTGAACTCTTAAAAAATAATTCTACTATAATAGATTTAGGTGCAGCTCCAGGTAGTTGGTTACAAGTCACTGCTAAAAAGACAGTAAATTCTCGTATTATAGGTTTAGATTTATTAAAGATAGATCCAATTAATAACGTTACTACTCTACAATGTGACTTTACTAGTGATGAAGGTTATGAACTTCTTACAAATACCATAGGAACTGATAAAGTTGATTTAGTATTAAGTGACATGGCACCATCTGCTTGCGGACACGCCCAAACCGATCATATACGAATCATGGATATGTGTGGTCTTGCTTTAGATTTCGCTAAAAAATACTTGAATAATAATGGAAATTTCGTTGCAAAAGTTTTAAAGGGCGGCACAGAAAAATCTTTACTTGAAGACATGAAAAAAAACTTTAAGATAGTCAAACATTATAAACCAGATGCTTCTCGTAAAGAATCATCAGAAACTTACGTTATTGCTTTAGGATTTAAAAAAGTTGAAGAGTGATAATAAAAATTTATTAGTCTGGGTATTGGCAGACGATAGAGCTGGCAATGTTGCTCAAGTCGTTGGTGTAGCAGAAAATTTAGGAATTCCTTATATAAGAAAAAATATTTTCTATAATAAGTTATCTAATTTACCAAATTTCCTAAAATTTAATCTTTTAATTGGGATAGATTTAAGCCAAAGCGATCCTCTTACTCAACCATGGCCAGACCTTGTCATAAGTGCTGGCAGAAAAACTGCACCTATCGCTTATTACATAAAAAAGAAATCTGCAGGAAAAACTAAAATAATTCATCTAATGCGTCCAGAGATGCCTATTAATTTTTTTGACTTAATAGTAATGCCTCACCATGATAACTTTAAAGACACAAACAATATTATTAAAATAATCGGCGCACCTAATAAAATTAACGACAAGCTTCTCTCTCAAGCAAAGCTCGAATGGAATGATAAATTATCTTTTCTGCCCTCTCCTAAAATAGCCGTATTAGTAGGAGGCAATACAAAGCTAGGTAATTTTAGTGAATCTGAAGCAGAAAAATTATCTAAAATATTAAATGATTTCGCCGCCAAATATAATGGAAGCCTTTTAATAAGCACTAGTAGAAGAACTCCTGAAAATTGTACTAATATAATTAAAAATAATATTTCTGTTCCTAACTATTTTTTTAATGCATATTCTAAAGACGCAAATCCTTATTTAGGATTTCTTGCTTGGGCCGATGTAATTATTGTAAGCGGTGATTCTGTCTCAATGTGTTCAGAAGCTTGCGCAACAGGAAGACCAGTATACATATATTGTCCAGAAAATTTAATTCCCCAAAAACATAAAAAATTTCATCAGCAACTTTATAAAGAAAATTATGCTAGACCATTTGATAATAATTTAGAAATTTTTGTGGGAAAAAAACTAACCTCAACAAATGATTTATCTCGTATTATAAAAGATAAGTTTGTTTCTTCTTGACGTAGCGTGTTAACATAACATATAAACTTTTATAGACAGATACCACTTTTAGGAATTTAATGTGGATTGTCTTTGCTGTTTTTTAGCAATAAAATTTGTGATTTAATTTTGCTAATTTTGTATGTATTTAGCATATTTTTAGGATTACGTTATATGAATTTTCTTAAATCTTTTTTAAAGCAAGTAGTTATTTATTTATTTGCAATTTCTTTATCTTTACCAGCAAGTGCTGCTAATCTTTCTACAACTGATCAAATTTCTTTGAAAAAACGTCATTACGAAATCCTAACATCAAAACAAGAAATCTCTTCAGTGAATTCTGAAAATAGTGCTGTTGCTAGTGTTAAAAAGAAAAACAATCACAAAATA
The DNA here is from genome assembly GCA_964616845.1 of uncultured Rickettsiales bacterium. Classification (GTDB taxonomy): domain Bacteria; phylum Pseudomonadota; class Alphaproteobacteria; order Rickettsiales; family UBA6187; genus CAYZBM01. The sequence goes on from CAZTUN010000079.1 coordinate 2,948, forward strand.
TCTATTTTTGCCGTAAATAGTGGCGAAACCAAAGTAAATATATTCTCTAACGGAAAATTACTTAAATCTGTTAATGTTTTTGTTGATGGTATTGATAGAAGTCAGGATTCTTCTGAGAATGACTTACCTTCTGAGCCAAAACATAAAAAATCTGGTGGAACTCTATCAACTTTATTTCCTAACGAAGATATTTCTTTGCGCAAAGTTGGTAATTCAAATGTTTTAACTGGAACTGTTTCAAGTGCTGAGGCAGCTGCACAAATTGTTAAAGTTGCAAGCCAACTTTCTTCTGGCGCTGAAGTTGTAAATTTAATGAAAATTCGTTCAGAGCAGCAAGTTATGTTACGTGTTAGAGTCGGCGAATTAAAACGCGATGCTTTGGGAAGATTAGGTTTAGGCTTACAAGGAATTATAAGTGCAGGACCTACTGTTTTAGGATCATTAGAACGTGATCAGGCATTTAAAACTTTAGCAGAACCTAGCTTAACTGCAATATCTGGTCAGTCTGCTAAATTTCTAGCTGGTGGAGAATTTCCAATACCAGTATCTGGCAATAACGGCAATATATCTGTAACTTACAAGCCTTTTGGTGTAAGTGTTAACTTCACTCCAACTGTATTAAATGAAAAAAGAATTCGTTTAAATGTTGCCTCAGAAGTTTCAGAAATAACTGATGTTGGCTCTATTCAACTAAACAGTATGAAAGTTCCAGCAATCGGAACAAGAAGAGCAAACACTACTGTTGAGCTTGCTCCTGGAGAAAGTTTTATGGTGGCTGGTCTAATTCGTAACGATTACAATGGCACTTTAAATAAAGTTCAAGGACTTGGTGATATTCCTGTATTAGGTATGTTATTTAAAAGCTCTTCTTTTAAACGCAATGAAAGCGAATTAGTAATTGCTGTAACTCCTTATCTAGTAGCTCCTTCTGCTGGTGAAGAAATAAAATTACCTACAGATAACTTAGTAGCTCCTAGTACTATGGATTTAATGTTCTCTGGAAAATTAGGTAAATTTAAAAATAACCAATCTCAGGATAACATAAAATTAGAAGGTCCTGCTGGTTTCTTAGTTGATTAATTTGTTATAGTGGTACAAAAATATGCGTTCATACATTTTAATAATTGCCTCTCTAGCTTTAATAGTTGGTTGCTCTTCTCGTGGCAACACTCCTATAACCGCTAAAAATTTAATTACATCTTCTTCTCGGGTAGTTTCTTTCTCATTAGATAATGCTAGCTCTATAAATTCGATAGACTCAGCTTTAGCAGATTCAACTCCTACAAAAGCTGAGATATCTTGTCCTGGAAAATTGCCTATTTGCCAAACTATTCAAAATAAATTATCCGCTCGTAAAGTTGAAATTAAACAAGTTTTTGACGATAGCAACAGATTATCTCTAATTTATTTAAAAACATCTGCTCGTAATTGTCCGCCACAAGTGTTTGGCTGTTCTGTTGCCGCAAATACTTTACAGGAAATACCTAATTATAAGCAAATAACTAGTCCGAGCATTTCATCACCAGCATCTGCTTCTTATTTGGCTGATGGATATAATAAACAAAATTCTGAGTTTACGAAATAGATTATTGATTTATAGGTATTCATGAAAATTTCACGTTATTTTGCTAAGAAAGCTATATCTACTATTCAATCTGAAGCAAATAACAAAGAATTACGACGTTCCTTAAGCGGTTTAAATCTTATAAGCTTAGGAATTGGTTGCATAATTGGTGCTGGAATTTTTGTTATGACAGGAAAAGCTGCCGCCGATCATGCAGGTCCTGCTATAATGCTTTCTTTCATTATCGCTGGTATTGCATGCGTCTTTGCCGCTTTATGTTATGCTGAACTTGCTTCTGTATTGCCTGTATCTGGTAGCGCATATACATATGCTTATGCTACTCTTGGCGAATTCTTTGCTTGGATTATGGGGTGGCTATTACTTCTAGAATACGGTCTTTCCGCATCAACTGTTGCTGTAGGTTGGTCAGGCTATGTTGTAAGTTTCTTGAAAGACTTAAATATAGTAATTCCTCAGTACCTAACTTCACCATATTTTAATATAGACCATTCAACTGGAACATTTACTATTCTTCATAGTTTTAATATTTTTGCCTTTTTAATTGTAATTTTATTATCATTATTATTAGCCCGAGGAGTAAAAGAATCAGCTAATTTTAATAATTTTATAGTAGCTTTAAAATTAACTGTTGTTTTATCTTTTATAATAATTGGATTTTATTTTGTTAAACCAGAGAATTGGCATCCATTTATTCCAGATTATATTCCTCCTGTAACTCCAAGTGGAGAAGGTAAATATGGCTTTCCTGGTATATTACGTGCAGCTAGTATAATATTTTTTGCTTATGTTGGATTTGAAGCTGTATCTACAGCAGCGCAAGAAGCTAAAAACCCTAGTAAAGATATGCCTGTTGGCATATTGGGATCATTAATAATCTGTACAATTATATATATATTAGTCTGTGCTGTAATGACTGGTGTTGTCTCATACAAAGAACTTAGCGTTCCAGATCCAATGGCTGTTGCTGTAGATAAAATTGGTCTAAAATGGTTTTCATATTTAATTAAGTTTGGTGCAATTACTGGACTTACTTCTGTAATGTTGGTATTGCTTTATGGTCAGATGAGAATCTTTTATGTAATGTCTCATGATGGTCTTATTCCCAAGATATTTTCTAAAGTTCATCACAAATACCAAACTCCTTACCTAAATAGCCTTATTGTTGGTTTTGTTGTTGCAATAACTTCTTCCTTAACGCCAATAAATATATTAGGTGATTTAGTAAGTCTTGGAACTTTACTTGCCTTCTCTATAGTTTGCTTTACTGTAATATACTTACGCATAAAAAGACCAGATCTTGAACGTCCTTTCAAATGCCCTCTTGTGCCTTTAGTTCCAATATTGGGAATATTGTTATGTACTTACTTAATTTCTAGTATGCCTATAACCACTTTTCACTTTATAAAATGGTGGTTAATTTTTGGCATAATAGTTTATTTTGCTTACGGTCAATTTAAAAGTAAAATAAATAATAATATTTAATTAAGATTTACTATAGCTTAAGATCTTATTTTAATTGGCTATTTTTATTTAACTCAATAGCTCTATTTTTTGCTGCTTTTACCGCATCTTTTATTATATTTGCAAAAATATTATCCTTGCTAAATACATTAAGCGCAGCCTCTGTAGTTCCTTTAGGACTTGTTACATTCTTTCTTAACTCTACAACATCAATACCGCTATCTTTTATTAGCTCTACGCTACCTTGGATAGTTTCTAGAACTAGCCTAGTTGCCATATCACTAGAAAATCCTAAATCTTTAGCCGCAGCAATAAATGATTCAATAAAATAGAATAGATATGCAGGTCCACTACCTGAAACTGCTGTAAGATCATCTATATTATTTTCATCATCTAGCCATATAGATGTTCCAACCGCATTAAAAAGCTCATCTGCTATTTTCTTATTATTATCGCTAGTATTTTTATTTGCAACTAATCCCGTAACTGATTTTTGTACTGTAGCTGCTAAATTAGGCATAGCTCTAATAATAGAGGCATCTCTACCTAATTTATCTTCAAAAAATGAAATGTTTTTTCCTGCCGCAATAGAAACATAAAAATCAACATTTTTGAGTTCCTTATAATTTTCGAGGACTTCTGATAGGGCTTGTGGTTTAACTGCAAATATAATTATATGCCTAGGCAATTTTTCCTTAATATGTTTATAATCTGAACTGACTGTCAGGTTTTTATATTTTAAAATTGAATCATCTTGTAAATTAGGTTCTATAACTGTTATTCCGCAATCTAATACTTTCTTATCATACCAGCCAGATAGCAAAGACTTACCCATTTTGCCACAACCGACTAAAACTACGTGCTTATCCATAAATATTAAACCTTAGGAACTTTCTTTAATGATTGTTTTGACTTTACTTTCTTTTCAAGGATTTTAATCCTCTTCTCTAGCTTTTCTTGTGCCATAATAGATTTTTGCAATAATTTTCTTAAGATCTCAAATTCTTCTCTTTTTACTAATTTATAATCAGAAATTAGATCCTCTATTTTATGCTTTGACAAATCTGAGATATGTTTCTTAGCCTCAGAAACCTTATTTACAGTATTATCTGCAATACAACCTGCTAATTTTGTTAGGTCTTCTAGTAATTTGCTTTTATTTACCATAATCTTGCATTCCTTAAGTCTATGAAAATTATATAAATTTATTTTGTTTAGTTGATTTTACATAAAAATCTTGATTAGTCATGGTTACCTGATAAATAATTAATAGTCAAATATTCAAGTATTTTAAAGTAATATCAAATATTATAAATCATATGATTACATACCCTCAAATTGACCCTATACTGGTACATATTGGTCCTCTTGCTATAAGATGGTATTCCCTTGCTTACCTTGCTGGAGTAATCTTCGGAGCATGGTATATAAAAACCATAAATAACAAATTTTCAGTACTAGATAAGTTAAATCCTTTTGATGATCTGCTTTTTTATTCTGTTATTGGCATTATTATTGGTGGTAGAATTGGCTATACAATATTTTATCACCCAGAATATTATCTTTATAACTTAAGTGAAATATTCAAAATATGGCATGGCGGAATGTCTTTCCATGGCGGTTTAATTGGATTAACTTTAAGCCTGCTTATTTTTTCATATAAAAATAATTATAGTTTCTTATCCTTAACTGACTTATGTGCAACATCTGCACCCATAGGATTATTCTTTGGTAGATTGGCAAATTTTGTAAATGGTGAATTATATGGCAGAATAACTGATGTTCCTTGGGGCATGGTATTTCCAAATGGAGGACCTTTGCCTCGTCATCCTAGCCAATTATATGAAGCGGTGTTAGAAGGTATTATAACATTTTTTGTCCTGATGTATTTTGCTTTAAGAAAAAACACCTTCCTTTATAAAGGAACTTTATCTGGGTTATTTCTATTATGTTATTCTCTCTCAAGAATTATAATTGAAAATTTCCGTCAACCAGATGAACATCTTGGTTTTATATTCTCTCATATAACCATGGGACAAATTTTATCTATTCCTATGCTTTTACTTGGTGTATTTTTAATTTTTCTTTCACGGATCAAGAATAAATAACTTATGTTACTTACTGAAAAGATAAAATCTCTTATCCGTCAAAATGGGTCTATTGATCTTAGTTTATTTATGGATATAGCATTATCTGATAAGGATTATGGTTATTATCAAAAAAAAGATCCTTTCGGGATAAAAGGAGATTTTATTACCGCCCCAGAAATAAGCCAAATATTTGGAGAATTAATTGGCATATGGTGTGCTAGCATATGGATAGAAATGCAACAACCTAAAGAGTTTATTCTTTGCGAATTAGGACCAGGACGCGGCACATTAATGCAAGATTTATTACGTGCTAC
>CAZTUN010000080.1:0-8373 GCA_964616845.1 uncultured Rickettsiales bacterium
AGTTATATCAAAAATATGGTTGCAGATTACAAGTTGGTGGTTCTGACCAGTGGGGCAATATAGTAAATGGAGTTGAGCTTGCTCGGCGCATGGGAATAAAAGATGAATTATTTGGTGTTACTACGCCTTTAATTACAACTTCATCTGGAGCTAAAATGGGTAAAACAGCATCGGGAGCTGTTTGGCTCGCAGCTCAGCAATTATCTCCATATGAATATTGGCAATTTTGGCGTAATGTTGATGATAAAGACGTAGGAAGATTTTTAAGATTATATACAGAACTCTCTTTAGAAGAAATTAAAGATTTAGAGCACTTGCAAGACAATAGAATAAACGATGCTAAAGTAATTTTAGCAAATGAAGCAACTAAAATATGTCATGGCGAAGAAGAAGCAATAAAAGCACAGCAAACAGCTCATCAAATTTTTGCTCAAGGTGGTTATGGTGATAGTTTGGAAGAATATGAGTTAAATATTGCAGATATTGAATCTGGAGTGCAGTTATATAAACTATTAGTTACAACAAATTTATGTGATTCTGGTGGCTCAGCAAGACGTTTAATCTCTGGTGGTGGAGCAAGAATTAATGGTAATAAGATTGATGATGTTGAATATAAAATTAAATTAGAAGATTTTGACGATAATAAGACTATCAAATTATCCTCTGGAAAGAAAAAACATAGTTTAGTCAAACTAGTTGGTTAATTAAAAATATTTCGTAAAAATCCTGGAGTCAGTATAGATAAAGGATTTACCGATACATCGGCATCATCGTATTTTCCAGATATTCTATAGTTGGTTGCTATTATACCTCCGTCATGACCACCTTTTATGATATTACCTATAATTGGTATAGTTCCTACTATGTTATTTATTTCTTGAGCTGGAATTAAAATGCCCTTTATATTTATATCATTATTAGTAAGGTTTATGCTACCGCTGCCAGTTAGACCTATTGACGATCCTGTCGTTTTGGCATGGGTAATGGTTATAATTTTATCTTCTAGCACTATATTTGCATCAAATTTATCAAAAGTTATCCCCTTGTCTTCAAGTAAATCAGTATAACCTTTAAAAGAAGATAAGCTAAGGATTTTACCAAGCATAGGTGTTTTAATTGCTTTAAAATTATTTATATGAATTGAGCCATTACTTGTAATTCTACCATTAGAGCTTTTAGAAGAATCAGATTTAATTATTAAGTTTCCTTGCTCGATATTATTAGAGATTCCCAAAGCTCTTATTACATAACCTGCATTATCTGATTCAAGGATAATATTATGCTTATCTGTTTTTGTTTGTGCTTTTATATAATAAGTATTATTGATTTTACTATATCCTTCTAGTTTTTTGCATAATAGGGATAAGCAATTAAGTTTTAATTTAAAATCATTTAAGCTAACATTATTTTTCATAATAATATTTTTAATGTTACTATCTATGATTAAAAGAGTATTAGATTTTTTGATCTCAGAGTTATCTTGAGCATTTTTATTTAAACTACTATCTACGCTATTAAATTTGCTTTTACTCAAGTCTAAATTATTACCAAATATATTAAATTTATTATAATTTTTGCCTGAAGTATATTCTAAAGAAATATCATTTTTGCCAAACTGTAAATGATTAAAATTTGCTGCTTTAAGTTTATTGTCTTTTGTAATAACAAATTTTCCATTAATATTTAAGTTATCTCCAGCAAGATTAAAATAATGAAAATTAGTTTCGTTATTTGCAGTCTTTGCATTAAAATTTAATACAGCTTTTTTATGAGCTGCTTTGTAAAAATTATATTGAGGAAAATCTATTACAACTTTTGTAAGATCTGATTTTCCTTCAATTGCAAAACCATCTTTATTTTCAGTTATAATTATATTTAATTCAAAAGGAGTATTTGTTGTTGGTATATTATTAATCCCAAGTAATTTTAATTTATTGCTATCTATATAGCTTTTAATATTATTTGTAGAAATAAACCCATTATCATCATGGACAAAATTTTCTATATACTCTGAATAAAAGCTAATCCCCATAAGTTGTCCTGTGCCACTAACCGATAAATTGTTATTATGCAGAGTAACATTAAGATTGGCATTATTAATATCTTTGTCAGCAAAAAATTTAGGTAATGTTACATGAGAAAAATTAGCATTGGCTTTTAATTCTATATCGTTGTAGCTAATTACTTCTTTTCTTATGGGAATATTAAGGTATAAATTTCCTTTAGCCTGACCTTTAATTTGATAAAGGCTATTTAATTTCTTGTTGTTTAAATGCTCGTTCTCTAGGCTAGCCTTAACATACTCAATTACGTCTTGTGCTTTGGCATCAATATCTGCTTGCACAGTTAAAAATGATGGTTTAAGCCAAAAATTATCTATATTTATTTCAATATTTTTTGCAACGGATTCAAGTATGTTAGTCTCTGGAATATGTATGCTCATAGATTTATTGTCGAGCTTTATAACTCCGCTAGTATTGTGCGCATAAGGAAATTTAGGAAAATAGTTAACAGTAGTATTTTCTACGTTAATTGTAGCATCAATTAATCCTTTGGGCGGTAAAGGTAAGTCCTTTAACTTAATAGGATCTTCTAAGGCTATTTTATGATGAAGAGCTAGTAATTTAAAATCATCTGGATTTATAATAAAGCTACCATGAGAGGTAGAAATTTTTCCTCCTTTTAGGTGCGTAGTAATCCAGTTGCGTAAATTTTCTTTAATTCCTATAGGCCAATAATATTTTAGATCGTCAATTTTTAGATTATTGACAATGACATTAAAATTTAATTTAGGAGGAAATTTGTCAGAGAAATCAACTATATTACTAAATAATCCATTTATAATAAACTTGCTATCTTTACTATCTACGGTAAGAAACTTAAATGCGATTTGTCCTAAGCTTGGTTCAAAACTTCCTCTTGCATTTAAATTATCAATTTGGATTTCTTTTAAAAAATATTGAGGTATTTGTATTATACCTTCGCTATTTATGATATTAAAATCAATTTTATTAATATTATTATTAGTGTCGATTAATGCGTTTATATTTCCATTGATTACAAATTTAGTCCTATCGTTCCAAATATTTTTTGGAAATATATCACGTATAATACTTGAAGTTAAACCAGTAACGCTACTTGTAGCATTAATACTACCATCTTTTAGTCTGTTTGCGGTGATCCGAAGAGTTATGTTTTCTCCCTGAATAGACTGAATAGAAAATTTGCCGCTAACGAATTTTCTTTCATTTTCTATATATCCATATGGCATATGCCAAGCAATATTGCTGTTACCATTATCGATAGAGATAGTGGCGTTGTTAATAGTAATGGAATGCATGGAAAGATGATTGGAGCGGTCAAGCCGTTTTTTTATTAAATAAATAAAATTTTCTTTTGAATTTTCAATAACCTCAATAGGAGATTTTTTATAATCATATTTACTATACAGATATATAGAAGGAGAGTTAATAAAAATATCAGGAGAAAGAAAATTTGAAAATAGTAAAGTTAGAAAATTAAATCTAAAAGCAATAGTGGGAAATGTAGCAAGAATTTTTTCATTACTATCCAAGATATTAGTATCGCTTGCTATTATAGATATATTCTTTTCTTTTTCTGACCATTTTATAATAGTATGAGAGATTTTAATTTTATGAGGTTGCCAATTTACTATTTCATTATTTATCTGTAAATTATTTTGGCATAGTTTGTTTAGCTTTTTCTCTAAATACGAAGTCGCAAAATCAAGAGATCGAGGGCCTGTAATAACCCAAGTTAAAAAACTTGCAATAAGCATAAGAGATATTAGCGCAACTGCAAGTAAGGTGCGTAAATGCCTTTTATATCGAGTTGTTATAATTATTCTTAACACAGAACTATTTTATTTATTTGTTACTATGTCATCATAGTATGTGCTATACATATATGTAAATATTTTAGTAGGAGAATAATTATGTTAAAAATTGGCGATATGGCACCTGAGTTTAATCTTCCTGCAAGCGGATCAAATAAAGTAAGGATTAAAGATTTCAAAGGAAAAAAACTAGTTATCTATTTTTATCCTAAAGATGATACTCCAGGTTGTACTATTGAAGCTAAAGAATTTAGGGACATTATAGAAGATTTTAGCAAGAAAAATACAGTAATTTTAGGTGTTTCTAAGGATAGTTGTGCCTCTCACGATAAATTTATAAGCAAGTATAACTTACCATTCACATTAATAAGCGATGAAGATGCTATTATGTGTAAAAACTATGGAGTATGGATTGAAAAATCTATGTATGGTAAAAAATATATGGGGATAGATAGAACTACATTTTTGCTTGATGAAGAGGGAAAAATTATAAAAATTTGGCGCAAAGTTAAACCAGATGGGCATGCACGAGAAGTGCTTGAGGAAATTAACTAAATATATATAGCTTTAAGCTGTATAATTACAATTCAAGGATTGATTGTCGATTGCTCTCGCAAAATATTCATTAATTTATTAACAATTAGCATTGTTTTGTTTTTAAACTATGATATGGTGGCGCATAACTTATATTTACTTATTTTTTAGGGAGTATTCGGAGTGCCTTATCCAGAAGATAGAAATAGAGGGGTATTTAATCTTGATACAATCTCATGCTCTGGGTACATTTATAACAATCCTAATCAGATTAGGATGCGAGAATTAGTTGCATCTGGCAATATTGAGGCTGTAAGAGCTGAATTGGAAAAAGGATTAAATATTAATTTGACAAATGGGCAATTTAATATATTCGATTACCCATCGTTTTTTTACGATAAAACTAATGCTTTAATTCAAGCCGTCTGTAATCTAGATATTGCAATGGTAGAACTACTATTAAATTATACAATTAATCGTGATCTTTTAGCTATTTGTAATGTTGTATTAATAAAAGAAACTACCTCTCAACTCAAAAAAAATGACGATTCTCCTATTTATCATGAAGATAACAGAGATAAATTTTTAACTATAATTAATTTGCTACTAAAAAGGTATTTTGCTCTTGAAATAGAAGGTAGGCAATTAGAACATTTTCATGGGATCTTAGCTAGCTTCTCAGAATTTGCAATAGAGCTTTTTATAAAACAATCAGAAAGTTCATTATCATTTACGCCATTTATATCAAATATCTTAAATTCTTACATAAAGTACTTTGAGCAGTTTGATGCAAAGAAACTTCTTAATAAATCTTATAAAACTCTTTCTTCTGACGAAAAGGGAACTACGATTTTTAAAGAACTACTTTTGGTACTTAATTTAGATCAGTTTAGATTGCTTCTGACGATGGGTGGTGTAGTTGGTCATGATCGTATAAGTGAAACTCATATATTATTAAATAGAAATATTTTTCGGTACGCTTTAGAAGAAAATATAATACAAATCAATGACGACAATGTTGACCGTGTTATTGCCTTAGGAGCTAGTCAAAACTTAGAGATAATCGAAGTTTGTAAGCAAAAACTAGGTAAATTAAATCCTTATAATGTATTAGAATATTCATTAACTAATAAGAATTCTCAATCTATAGCTGAGCTTAAGTATTGGATAGAACAATATCAATTAGATCCAAAACATAAGTACAGAGATTATGCGTTTATGAGCGGTTGGTCAATTTATGACTTTGCTATACTAAATTGCGATTTAGAACTAATGAGATTTTTATTAGATTGGGATTCTAACATTATCTCATATCAAGATGTGTCATGTTTACATAGCTTATTAAAGAAGATGAGGGTATCCTCGAATAATGTAGAAGAAATGCTTGGTTTGTTAATTTTCTATGGTAGTGATATAAATTTACCTGATAAAGACAACCGCACACCATTATATCTTGCTTTATCTAACGGTCATTATAATGCAGGATTATTAATCATAAATGATCCCAAGTTTAGGGCTGAGCAATTATTATTATGTCAGGAAAGAAAAAGAAATTTCTTACATTTACTTGCTAACATTGGAGATCAACAAAGTTATGTAAATATTATGCAAGCTATATTGCATAAATTAGATCAAGCATCTCAATCAAGGCTATTTTCAGATAGTTATATTAATCAAATAGATGAATACGGTAATACGCCACTATATTATGCCGTTATAAATAATAATTTCGATATGGTTAAATTATTGATAGAGAAAGGAGTCAATATTGAGCTTCTAGCAAATAATGGCAATAGTATATTTTGTCTAACAACAAATGTTGAAATAGCTAATACACTATTAACGTCACTAGAAGATAGACAATTATGGTTAAATTATTCTCAAAAAGAAGCTGGGTATTCAGGGGAGAAGGGTGGTTATATAGATAGGGGTGAGTCTCCTTTGTATCATGCTATAGCATCATCTAATATAGAAATGGTAGAGTGGCTATTATTAAATGGTGCTGTAATTACAATCCATGATAATATAGAACGCACTATAGGGAAAAAAGAACAATCTATAATCTCCTGCATTCTTCATCGATATCATAGTTATAACGAAAAAAAAATAAACGCCATTGAAAAAATATTAAAATTAATCTTTAGTTATGAAGATCGTGGATTGGTTCAGAGATCAAAGGAAGGAAATTTCTTAATTGCAGATCAAGACGAATTTGGTGATAATCCAATATCTTTGGCATTAAATTTATTGCCTGTTAGTAATTTATCAGATGAAGTTATAGCCTTTCTCATAGAGAGAGGATTATCTAATATTGGACCTGATATATTAACTCATCTTAACAAAAAAGGATCTTCTCTAATACACCAAGCCATGGCAAAAGGTCATTATAATATGGCCATATATATTATGGAAAAACTTCCTAGCATAGCCTCTATTTTAGCTTTGGAAGATAATGTTGGTTATAATGCGTTAGAAAGAGGAGATAAAATAGACGATCATGTAGGTGCAAATAAACTTCTTAATTATTTATTATCTCGAGCAGAGCAAGAAATAGGCTTGAGAAAAGTTCTGACTCAATCTTATTTATATAAAATTATAAGAAGCGGCAGATTCACATCTGATAAATTGGGAATATTTTATAATCAAGAAAATTGTCAAGGAATTAATTCATTACTTCTTGATGAGAATAATCTAGAATTAGATACTAGATTAGTTGAGAAAATAAAATCTATTGCCAGCAAATCAGGTGAAAATCACCATAATTTTGTAGCTCACAAGATTTTTGATTTTTATAATGATTGTTTAGGTAGTCGTGGCAATGAAGTTATAGTAAGGCTTTGTCAAATTTATAATTCTGTATTTAAGGAATCAGTTGCGCCAGATATTTTAGAGCACCAGCTTTGTTTGTCTATTGTAAAAAATATTTTTGATATCGCTAAGATAAATTTCTTAAAAGATAAATTTCCTATTATTAAATATTATAATGTTGCTGAAGTTTTTGCTTCAGGCAGAATTGATTTAGTTGAATTTTTGCTACAAAATGGTGCTGAAATTAATAGTGTGAATAAAGATGGTAATACTGCTTTACATATGGCAATTATGATGGCAGATATCGAAGCTATTGATCTTCTCACCTCTTATGGAGCGTCTCTTTATGAGATTAAAAATAGAGATTCTAAATTTCCAATAGATCTGGTTATACAATCTAGATATCATTACATATTTAAATTTTTATCAACAAAGGGTATTTTGTATAAAAATTTGCCTAAACTGCTTCAACATACAGTTATACCCAATGAAGGTTTGCATGAAGATATACCTGAAGGTTGGTATTTTATATTTCTATGCTACTCTATAGATAAAGGAAGTCATGCAACAGCTGAATATTGCATAGAGCAAATAAATTTTGAACGAATTATAAGTTCTGATCCGAGATTATTAGATTTCCTAGTAAATTTAATAATCATAAATAATAAAGTTGATATAGCTAATATTATTTTTAATAAAATTGGAAATATTAATCTTCCTAATATAATCATAGATAGAGAAATAAAAAAAATAGGAAAAGAACTTAAGGAGTTATTTGCAAGAATAGGTCTTAAGTATAATTATCGTCATAGTGGTAATTTACAAATTGCTTCTGCTCATAGTTTAGTTCCAGTTTCTTTTATAAATCAACAAATCGCAAGATTATCAATTGGAGAACAATCCCATCTGATTCAGATTAAACATGCAATAATTCAGGATCGTAATTCAGCATCGCATGAAAAGATAGAAAATTGTCTTGCTAGATTAAATCTGGATATTAATAAAATTATAGTTGATGGTGATACATTAATGAATTACGCCATTAACAATAATGCAATAGAGGTAGTAAAATATTTAATAGATCGAGGTTATGATATTAACTTAAGTTCAATTTTAGGTAAGGAATATAAACCTTCATTAGTGGTTGCACTTAGTAATAAAAATACAGAAATAAT
>CAZTUN010000081.1:0-8303 GCA_964616845.1 uncultured Rickettsiales bacterium
AAAAATAACGACATTCCTCTATTAAATTATTTTACTAAATCACTACATGATAAATCTATTGAACAGATTACAACAAGCCTAAATGGAATATCTTCCAAGGCAATTAGTTTATTAATAAACTTACTACAGAATATATGGACATCTGGTCTTAGTATAATAAACTTACTATCATTAATTTTCATAACTCCAATTGTTATTTTCTACGTTTTAAAAGATTGGGATATTATGATCCAAAAAACTATGTCGCTTATTCCAACCAAATATAGCAGGCAAGCAAATTTATTAATGAAAAATATTAACTCTACTTTATCTGGATATATTCGTGGTCAAATTAATGTCTGTATAATTCTTAGTATTTTTTACTCCCTTGCTTTAAGCATTGCAGGACTTGAGTTTGCTTTATTTGTAGGTATAGCAACAGGTCTTTTAACTTTTATTCCTTATGTTGGAGCTATAGCTGGTTCTCTTGCTGGTATAATTATTGCTTACTTACAATTTGGTAATATTAATGGTGTACTAACTATTGCTGGAATTTTTGTTATAGGGCAAATAATCGAAGGTAGTTTTATAACGCCAAAACTTGTCGGTAATAAAGTTGGTCTTCACCCTCTATGGCTAATGTTTGGTATGCTATCTGGTGGTACAATATTTGGCTTAACAGGAGTTCTAATTGCTGTACCCGTTACCTCGGTTATTGGAGTGGTAATTCGCTTTATTATTGAGAATTATCTAAGAAAAAGTTAAGTTATGAGCAGACAAAAACTATTACCTTTATCTTTTAAACCAGAATATGCTGAGGAAGATTTTTGTATATCTGGCTGCAATATGGAAGCTTTTCGTATAATTAACCGTTGGCCAGAATGGCCAAGCCATAGTATTATAATTTATGGACCTAAGGGATCTGGCAAAACTCACCTTGCTAAAATATGGCAACAAAAAACTAAAGCACTTCCCGTCAAAGGTATGAATATTTTTAGTTCTCCAAGCAGATGTTTTATTGCTGAAAATATTGAAAATTCATACGACGAAGTCGCCTTATTTCATATTTATAATGCTACTTGTGAAAATAATGGTTTTCTTTTAATGACCAGTAACATCCATCCTGCTAACTTAAAAATAAAAACTCCAGATCTTAGATCGCGTCTTAATGCTACCAATGCAATTCATCTTGGTAGTCCAGATAAGCATCTACTAGAAAGCGTTTTTGTGAAATTAATGAGCGATCGACAAATTAGTATTAAACCAAATATTGTTGATTTTATTATCTCACAAATGGAACCTTCTTTTTCCATTTTACAAAAAATCGTTAATATCTTAGATATTGAGGCCATGGCTAATAAGCAAAAAATCACTATTCCCTTTGTAAAGCAAATACTAGGAAATTTGCTTTTACCCACAATTGAAAACAATTAATAATGTGATTATTAATCCTTGGCCAATATTTCACTTATGTTAATTTCAAACCAGAAAATTGCAATGGACTACGACCTCTTGCCCCTTCTAATTGAGAAGGAACAGATGATGCTTCTGGCTGTGAATTACTTCTCAATAACGAAAAAACTTCACCTTGCGCTGGTTGATATCTGCCTGCATCAGAGTGTGATCTAATTCTTGCATCAAACTTAGTTGGCGAACCAGATTGGCTTTTAGCGGCTCTATAAGCAGTTTGTATTCTATCTATAATTGCTTGCTTGCTTTTGGCTTGCTCTTTTGGATCACCTATAAAGTCACCTCCTTTCACATTTATAGAAAAATCTCTTTCATATGCTTTTAATTTAATAGTAAAATCATTAGGATAATTCTCTCCATTGGGTCTTTTAGCATATTCAACTGATTGCAAATTAATATCTGCAAATATATTCTTTTTTAACGGTGATTTTGGTGGAGATATTGATACTACTGAAGAAGTTTCTAATGCTGCAGCGCACATTTTTAATGGTGAACCAACACGTCCTGATTGTTCTTTGTTTTCTTCCAATATTTTTACTATTTTCTCTCTAATTTCTATTAGTCTTTGCTCTTCTGATGTTATTGGCATTTTATTAATCCTTTAATTTGTATCAATCTAAAATATAATAAGAAGGCTAAAACAAAAATTTAGTTTAGTAAAGAATATTTGTTAATATATTAAGCAATATTCTAGTTGCGATAATTTCAAACATGTATATGATACGCTCATCAAAAAATGCTTAGACTTAAATCTAACTATATATCAATCGCCATTGGCATTAGTGGCTCGCTTCCAACTACAGTAACTGCAGTTAAAACCGTCCCCACGTCACCATTTTTTCCTTGTAATGCAATTGGATATTCCCCTACCGCCTCTATAATTTCGTTACTATATTGTCTTTGTTCAACAGAATCTGATTTTATTGCTTTGCCAATTTTGTCATCATCATCACTATTGTCTCTTTTTATACCTCGACGCTGTTGCTCATTTTCTCGTGTAATTACAAATTCACCAATTAATTCATTTGCAATATCGTCTATGTCACTCATCATGCCATCTCTATCCAATAACCAATCTTGTTGCGCTGCAACATTTTCTTGACTTCTCTCAATAGCACTATCTATGGCATATAAATGCATCAATTCTTCTTTAAGTCCACCTTCTTTAGTAAAAAATTCTCTTATTTTTTCTTTTTGTTCGTGCAAAATAACCTTTTTATCTTGACCAATTTCTATAGCAATCGGCAATAAAGCAATTTGATCTTCATTAAACAAACTTACCAATTCTTCTCGAATGTCTATTGCTAATGGAACTAGCTCTTTTGCTGTATTTAAGATTTTGATTCCACAAAAATTTTCAATATTTTCTTCAATGATCTCTTCAGGTGTGTTAACGCCATTTAATGTATTTCTTCTTAGTAAAACAAATTTTTTACTATCCATTTGAGCAATAACTCTAACATCATTTCCCATATCTTCAGCATTAATTACATTTATTTTTTGTACTAAATTTAATAGATATTTAGAATATAGTATCTTCTCATCTGGTGCGCTACAAAGTTGCAATTTAAGAGCTTCTAAAGATCCATTAGCTTGCTTTATAAGCTTATCTTCATTAGTTGCATCGAACTCACAATCAGAACTATCTGCCCTTCTAAAAAAAGAAAAACCTAGTATAAAACTTTGAATTGGGGCAGCCGCATATTCTTTTTTATAAATATCAACATCTGCAACGGAAATACTAATAGGCAAACTCTCTCTACCTAGAGTCATAAGATAACCAATAATACTATTATTATAAATTTTTATAGATTCTAGTTTTATAATCTAACAAATTTGACCTGTCTATATCAATAAACTTTAAGAATTTGCTCTCATATATTACTAAAAAATTTAGCAACTTTTGGCTGATTATCTTTTTCTTCCAGAGCCTCAAACTCTTTTAATAACTCTTTTTGTTTTTTGCTTAATTTTTGAGGAGTTTCAACAGAAACGTGAATATACATATCACCACAACGACCTCCACTACGCATAACTTTCATCCCTTTACCTTTTAATCTTAGTACATCACCATGCTGCGTAGCTTCAGGTATAGTAACTTTACTATGCATTTTATCTATAGTCGGAACTTGAATTTCTCCGCCAATTGCAGCTGTTGTTAATTTTATTGGAATATTACAATGTATATTATTCCCATCTCTAGTAAATAAATGATGTTGCTTTATAATTATAAATATATACAAATCTCCAGAATCTCCACCACGTACACCAACTTCTCCTTCTCCAGAGATTCTAATTTGCATACCATCTTCCACACCTTCTGGAATATTAACTGCTAATGTTCTTTGCTTTCTTATTCTGCCTTGACCAGAACATGAACTACAAGGATTTTTAATAACTTTCCCTTGCCCATTACAATTAGGACAAGGTCGCTCAATCGTAAAGAAACCTTGTTGCATACGAACTTTTCCATGTCCTCCACAAGAAGAACAGTCAACAGGGGCTGAATTATCTTTACTGCCCGTAGATTTGCAACTATCGCAAGCAACAAAAGTTGAGAATTTTATGGTTTCTTGCTTGCCATTATATGCATCTTCTAATTTGATTTCCATATTGTAGCGTAAGTCAGAACCTTTTATCTTAGCTGATTTTTGACGAGAACCTCCAGAACGCCCATTCATAAAGTCGCCGAAGAACTCACTAAATATATCACTAAAGTCTCCACCACCCATGCCACCAGAGAAGCCAAATCCTCCGCTTCCAGCTCCTGCGCTACCATCAAATGCACCGCTACCATAGCGATCATATGCCGCACGTTTTTGTTCGTCTTTTAATATATCATATGCATGACTAATTTCTTTAAATTTCTGTTCAGCCTCTTTATTACCAGGATTCTTATCTGGATGATATTGCATAGCAAGCTTACGATAAGCCTTTTTTAACTCATCTGCTGTTGCACTTTTAGAAACGCCAAGTAGCTCATAATAATCTTTAGACATATGGTATACCGTATAGTAAAAACTTCATTGAAATAGATAAAGACTCCTTTTAAGTTTAAGAAGTCTTTATCACTAAAAATCAGTTAAAAAATAACAAATTAGACTAGACTTAAATTACTTAGTCCCATTCTTTTTGTCATCTTTTATTTCTTCAAAATCAGCATCAACTACTTTACCATTACCAGCCTTAGCATCATTAGAATTTTTTGCTTCATTTTCTTCACCTTCAGCTTCACTTGCTGCTTGTGCTGCTTTATATACTGCTTCGCCAAGTTTCATAGAAGCTGTAGCTAGCTGATTAGTAAGCTCTTTGATGTTTTCTACTTCTTCAGATTTAACCGCCTCTTTTAACTTAGTCAAAGCAGAATCTATAGATTCTTTTTCAGAAGCATCTATTTTATCTCCATGCTCTTTTAAAGATTTTTCTGTACTAAATATCAAGCTATCGGCATGGTTTCTTGCATCAGCTAATTCACGACGCTTTTTATCTTCTTCTGCATTAGCTTTAGCATCTTCTACCATTTTTTCTATTTCAGCATCAGATAAACCACCAGAAGCCTGAATCGTTATTTTTTGCTCTTTATTTGTACCTTTATCTTTAGCAAATACATTAACTATACCATTAGCATCAATATCAAAAGTTACTTCAATTTGCGGCATACCTCGAGGAGCTGGCGGTATATCTTCCAAATTAAATTGACCAAGAAGCTTATTATCTGCAGCCATCTCACGCTCGCCTTGGTAAACTCTTATAGTTACCGCAGATTGATTATCATCGGCTGTAGAGAAAACTTGAGATTTTTTAGTTGGAATAGTCGTATTACGATCAATTAATCTAGTAAACACTCCTCCTAAAGTTTCAATACCTAAAGATAGAGGGGTTACGTCTAATAGTAATACATCTTGAACATCTCCTTGCAACACTCCACCTTGAATAGCAGCACCCATCGCAACAACCTCATCTGGATTTACACCTTTATGAGGCTCACGACCAAAAAATTCAGTTACAACTTTTTGCACCTTTGGCATACGAGTCATACCACCAACTAAAACAACTTCATCTATATCTGAAGCTTTTAGTCCAGCATCTTTCAATGCTTTTTTACAAGGCTCTATGGTACGCAAAATTAAATCATCAGCTAGTTCTTCTAATTTTGCACGAGTAAGTTTTATATTAAGATGTTTTGGACCTGAACTATCAGCAGTTATATATGGCTGATTAATATCAGTAGTAGTAGCACTAGATAATTCTATTTTGGCTTTTTCAGCAGCCTCTTTTAATCTTTGCATCGCAAGCTGATCTTTAGTTAGATCGATGCCAGAAGTTTTTTTAAATTCTGAAATTAAATAATCTAACACTTTATTATCAAAATCGGCACCGCCTAAGAAAGTATCACCATTTGTTGATTTTACTTCAAAAACGCCATCACCTATTTCTAGTATAGATACGTCAAATGTACCACCTCCTAAGTCATATACTGCTATAGTCTTACCGCCTTTCTTATCAAGACCGTAAGCTAAAGCAGCCGCAGTTGGCTCATTAATTATTCTCAATACATCTAATCCTGCAATTTTTCCTGCATCTTTGGTAGCTTGGCGTTGCGCATCGTTAAAATAAGCTGGAACAGTAATTACAGCTTTATCAACTTTTTCACCTAGATAATTTTCTGCCGTCTCTTTCATTTTTTGTAAAATAAAAGCGCTTATCTGACTTGGAGAATATTTTTGACCTTTTGATTCAACCCAAGCATCACCACCTTTTGCCTTAACAATTTTATAAGGAACGTGCTTCATGTCTTGAACTGTTACAGGATCATCATAACGACGACCTATTAATCTTTTAACTTCATAAACAGTTCCATCTGGATTAGTTACCGCTTGGCGTTTAGCAGCTTCTCCAACTAATTTCTCGGCATCTTCTCCCTCTGAGAATGCAACAATAGAAGGGGTGGTACGACGACCTTCTGAATTTTCTAATACTTTAGGCTGCTTACCATCCATTATTGCCACGCATGAATTAGTAGTACCTAAGTCAATTCCAATAACTCTAGCCATAAACTTATAACCTTTCTAAATTTAAATTCTACTTATTTATATATATATTACACTTAAAACGCTCTATTAAGAGAGCCTACAGGCACTTATATAGTAAAGCACTGGTCTAGCTTCAAGAGGCATTAAAAGAAAATTTATGCAATTCTAATGCCTAAACTTAATCCTTCTGCAGTAGGTATGATAATTGATCTATATTTTGCACTATTTCCAAGTCTTTCGTTAAATTTGCGCATAGAATCATAAGATTTTTTATCAACTTCACTAGGACATTGATCTTGCCATACATTGCCAAATAAGAAAGTATTATCCGCAACTATAACACCTCCAATTTTTATATTTTCTTCCGCCCAATCTAAATAGGCATCATAACCTGCTTTATCTGCATCAATAAATATGAGATCAAAAGGAGCCTTACTTTTTATAGATTCTAATCCTTCCAATCCTTTCTTGCATATAAACTCAATTTTATTACCAACATTAGCCTTAAAAGCATTATCTTGCGCTATTTTTATCGCTCTTTCATCGCAATCAATTGCATATATTTTTCCGTCATCTGCAATTACCTTTGCCATATTTATAGTTGAATATCCAGCTAATACTCCAAGTTCAACTACTTTTTTTGCTCCGCTTAAACTTATAATTATTTGTAAAATTCTTGCCTCGATAGGAGATAATTGCATATGCTTTGCTCCAACTGGAACAGTATCTATTATTCCACTTAATATATCATCTTGTTGTATAAAAACTTTCTTAATATACGCTATGTCTGCTGTATCTTTATCTAAACGTTTAATTGACATTAGTGCGACCTATAAATTATAAAATTAAATGCTTTAATTAAATATAAAATTAAAAAATATTCTATATTCTAGTTCTAAGTATTATAAACAAAAAAATAATAATTATCTTAAATTAATTAATATTAGGACTCATGAAAATAATTGGAATTGAATCTAGTTGCGACGAAACTGCTGTTGCTATTGTCTCTGAAGATAAAAAAATTCATTCTCATGTTATATATTCTCAAGAAAAAGAACATCTTGATTATGGCGGAGTAGTCCCAGAAATTGCCTCACGTGCTCACATGGAAATTATTGACAAAATAATAGTCCAAGCTCTTAAAGATGCCAAACTAAATAATTTCAATCAGTTGGACGCTATCGCCGTTACTAGCGGTCCTGGTTTAATTGGTGGTGTAATAGTTGGCGTAATGACTGCAAAAGCAATAGCAAGTGTTACTAACCTACCTATAATAGCTGTAAATCATCTTGAAGGTCACGCTTTAACAATTCGCTTAGTAGAAGATATAGAATTTCCCTATCTAATGCTATTAGTTTCTGGAGGTCACTGTCAAATACTTGCCGTAGAAGGAGTTGGAAAATATAAAAAACTTGGCGGTACTATCGATGACTCCCTAGGAGAAGCTTTTGACAAAGTGGCTAAAATGCTAGGTCTTGGTTATCCTGGCGGCCCTAAAATTGAAAAAATGGCAATTGAAGGAAATTCAAGCAGTTTTGACTTTCCAAGACCTTTAAAGGGACGGCATGGTTGTGATTTTTCTTTTTCTGGCTTAAAGACAGCTGTCATGCGTGAAAGAAATAAATTTAACTCTCTTTCAAAAAAAGACATCGCTAATATATGCGCATCATTTCAATTAGCTATTAGCGATATGCTATGCGATAGAATGCATAATGCTATCAAAATATACAAAGACTTATACCCTAATAGCAATAAGTTAGTTTTAGCTGGAGGAGTTGCCGCAAATCAATTTTTAAGAAAAAATCTTGATATTTTATGCCA
>CAZTUN010000082.1:0-5662 GCA_964616845.1 uncultured Rickettsiales bacterium
TCGTCAATGTTTGTTGCGTTTAAAATAAATAAACCCCGGTAAGATTTTTCGTTTTTCTGAAATGGTCCAGCAACCACCAGTTTGCCTTCTTTTACTAATTTATCCATATTTTTCATGTGCCCGGCAAAGGCATTATTAATGGTAGTTTTAGTAGTGTCAGCATTTGTGCCTGTTTTTAAAATTACAAATACATAACCTTTCATTCCATATTCATCTGCTTTTAACGAATCTGCTAATGACTGATTAAATTTTTTCTTAACCTCCTGGCTTTGTCCAAAGGATAGTTGCGTTAATAGCAGTATAATTAATGTAATAAAGTGCTTCATTGCTTGTAGGTGTTAAATATTAATTAAAGAATTATTTTATCTAATCAAACTAAAGGTTCCTTTGTATTCGCGTTTAATGTTTTGAATATCGATAAATGTTAGTTTATGTCAATTAATTGTGTCAAATGAGCGTGATATTGTTGCTATTGTACAAAAATATGGTTTACCAGAAATAGTTGCTAGAATATTAGCTTCAAGAAAAGTTCAAATTGAAGATGTTGAAAAATTTCTAAATCCGACAATAAGAGATTATTTACCAGATCCTTTTCATTTACTTGATATGGAAATTGCAGCAAATAGACTGTGTGATGCAGTAATAAATAATGAAAAAATAGGCATTTTAGGAGATTATGATGTAGATGGAGCGACATCTACTGCATTATTGTTACGTTATTTTAAATTATTAGCAAAAGATGTAATTTTTCATATACCAGATCGTATTTTAGAAGGATATGGTCCTAATATTGCTGCTATGCAAAAATTTAAAGATCTGGGTTGCAAGATAGTCATTACTGTTGATTGTGGTACATTATCGTTTGAACCGATCGAATATGCAAAAAAAATAGGTTTAGATGTAATAGTTGTAGATCATCATATTAGTGAAGAAAAACTACCTGATGCTTTTGCTATCATTAATCCCAATCGTTTAGATGAAAAATCACAGCATGGATATATGGCTGCGGTTGGAGTAGTGTTTTTACTTATCGTTGCAATAAATAGTATTTTAAGAAAAAGAGATTTTTTTTTAGATAATAAAATACCAGATTTATTACAATTGTTGGATATTGTTGCTTTAGGAACTGTTTGTGATGTAGTGCCGTTAAAACTAGCAAATAGAGCCTTTGTTGCTCAAGGCTTAAAGATATTACGTAAGCGACAAAATCTTGGTCTTGCAGGATTATCAGATATTGCTCAAATAGATGAATCACCAACTACTTATCATCTTGGTTTTGTATTGGGTCCTCGTATTAATGCAGGTGGTAGGGTTGGTAAATCTGATCTTGGAACTAAATTAATGGTAAGTGATGATATTGTTGAAATCAAAGATATTGCTAGTCAGCTAAATAATTTTAATGCTGAGCGCAAATCTATTGAGCAAATGGTATTAGATGAAGCAATTGAGCAAGTTGAACAAAATAATCTAAATCAGCAGCCATTAATAATGGTAGTTGGTGAAGGTTGGCATCCTGGTGTAATAGGTATTGTAGCAGGTAGATTAAAAGAACGTTATCATAAACCGACTGCGGTTATAACATTAGATCATAAAAATATAGGCAAGGCATCGGCAAGATCTATAAATGGTGTAGATTTTGGCTCGGCTATTGTTGCGGCTAATCAATGTGGAATTCTGATTGCGGGTGGTGGACATGCAATGGCGGCAGGATTTACTGTATCTAAAGATAAAATTTCTGACTTACGTCACTTTTTAAATAATAAATTTGCGCAAGCAGTTGAGAAATTTGGGCAAAGAAAATTATATTTTGAAGGATTTTTAACGGTATCTTCTATTAATGAAAAACTTATCGAGCAAATAGCAATAGTAGGACCTTTTGGAACATCTAATTATGAGCCTCACTTTGTTGTGTCAAATGTTATAATAGTCAAGAGTGATGTCTTCGCAGATAGTCACATTAGAGTATTTATAAAAGATGCAAATTTAGGTGACAATGCTCCTATCATTAAAGCGATGGCTTTTCGTAGTAATAATACTCCTATGGGAGATGTATTATTAAATCAACGAGGTTGTATTTTAAATATAGCAGGAAAACTAAAGATTAATAAATGGCAAGGTCTTAATAGAGCTGAATTAATTATAGAAGATATAATAATTTGGAAATAACAACCTCCGCCACCTGCGGAGTTTATTAGGGCTATTTATCTTCTAGGATAACTTCCTCCTATTCCTTGTGTAGAAGTTCCTTGAAAATCTGTATTAGGATATTGCGGTATATTTTGCGGCATAAACAAAACGAAAACTGGGTTTATTGAGCCTAGGCCAATACTTCCTATATTTACTTGTGGAATAGGTATATTTACTGGTGGAATAGGTATATTTACTGGTGGTATGAACCAAGCACCTGCTTGTTGTTGAGAGTGAGGTCCTCCTTGTTGAGGGTAATGTTCTTCTTGTTCTGGCTGTTCATCCGATTTAAACCTTTTATTAGGGTCGTCTTGAGTAGGTTGGTTGTCAACATCTTCATCTTCTATTTCTTCCATCCTATTAAATAAACTAGTTTCTTGCGCAAAATTTATAAAAACTTCTGTATCCATAAGAATAGCTTTATCTGCATCAGGTAAGCGTCCTAATAAATTTTTGCAAGCTCTAGCAAAATTACGGTTTATGCTATCAGGATCAATATTTTCGTTAGATTGTATATTTTCTGCACCTTTTTTTCTTTTATTACTACTAATAGTTAATTGAACTCCAGTATCTGTCTTGCTAAGCTTATAATTTTTATGATTTGATTTACTTCCCAAAGCTAATAGGGAAATAGCATTATCAAGGTTAGTTTTGTAACTAATTTCATGTAAATAAGGTAATTGATAAAAAGAGTTTAGGAATTCTAGATCTTTTATAATATAACCATTTTCTACTACCATACGATTAGGGATTGTATTTTTGTTAGCTTCTAAAGCATTATAAAAATGAATCAAATCTATAATATCGTTAGTAGGATGTCTTAATGGAGAAAGACTATTATCTTGGTTTGCACGGAAAGTTGTTGGAATAGAAATGTCCATTCTACTCATAAACCCAAATAAATCTTTCATATTTATATTCAAATGCATATAATCGATTGCGTTTAAATATTTAGCAATGGTTGCATTTTGATTTAAAAAATCTACAAGATTTGAAGTAGCAATTAATAACTCCATTCTAAAATCATCGTTTTCTATATTACTGAAGATAGAATCTAATGAAAAATTTTGATTAATAGCAGCTAGTAGGGCTAAGGATCTTTGATGACCTGGGGATTGAGTATCTACTTTATCGGTGGAGTAAAATAAAGACCATAAACGGTTCATTTCAAAAGCTATATTATCCGGAGAATCAGATACTAGCTTAGTTAAATCTGTATGATTACAGTATATTATGAAATTAACTGTATTTTGAACAAGAGAATTAATTTGTTCTTGATCTAAAATATTATCGCCCTCTTTTAGTTGTGGGGAATTATTTTGGTAATCAATGGCTAGATTCCTATCATTAACAAAATTAATAACATGCAATATAAATGCTTGATTAGTTTTATTGTGAGGAAAAATTCGGAGCTGAGCCAATAAATAAGCGCTACTTGCTTGTATTCTGGCTAACAAAATTCCTTTAAATAATATTTCTTCATTATTTGCTATATTCCTGCCATTATAACAAAACGAAAGATCATCAGTTAGTTCAAATTTATATAAATTATGTCTATTTATAATTTCTAAAGCATTTCTTCTTAGTTGAATATCAACTTCATTATTTGATAAAACCTCTGTAAGAGGAATATATGAGGACGAATCTTGACTTCTAATAGATGAACTTATTGTAGACGAACTTATTGGGGTTAAAGCTCTTAGCCTTTCGGACCAATAAGATAAGGTAGTATTTTCTGGTGGTAAAGTTATGTTAAAGATTTTTTTCATGAGTTCAAATACATGAGACAAATCCTTATCTGTTTGAATATGTTCTCTTACATCGAGATAGTGATCGAAAAATAACTCATAAGTAGGTAGTTTCGCTATTTGGCGGAATATATATAGAGCTCTTGTATTAGATGTGCAATTGCTCACACCACTCTCAAAAAGTGTACGCTTAATAGGGTCACTTACAAAAGCTTTAATAGTACGCCTCAAAGGACCTATGGAGCTTGTCTTTGTAAGGTGATCATACAAAATCTTAGAAAGATTATTTCTATCCACTCCCATAGCATATGTTAAGCTCTGGAAGAAGTCTTTTTTTCTATCCTTAACATTAGAATGATTAATTATAGGTCTTGATTCTAATAGCTTTGTAAGATTAGCCATAGCTTCAGTTCGATCATCTTCATCTGCTTTTCTTTTTCTTTCTGGCGGAATAGGCATTTGTTTACTCCTAGCATCTATATAAGTTTGCCAAGAGGAAAGATAATTTATTGATATTTGAGTACAGTTCTGTAATAAAATATCAAGGGATTTTCTAAAAGTGTTTAATTCAGCTGTACCACATATTGGACTATCATTATCTATACATAAAGTAAAACTACTACTATCAATAGTATATTTCGATTCTCCAGAAGAAACACGAGATATATTAAATAATTCTAAGGCATGTTGATAATTAGTAGACATATCTATGTCGCAGGCATAAGGAAAATTAATTCCTTCTAAAAAACTCATATCTTTAGTAAGATTACTACCTTGTAGTAAGTGTTGAGGTATACTAGCACTGTTATCGAGTAATGTTTTATAAAAATGTACTAGATCTATAATATCATTAATTGGATGTCTTAATTTAGGTGGATTGTCTGTACGTACAATAAATTTTGATGGAGTAGAGATCGCCATTCTTTGCATAAATCTAAATAGATCTTTCATATCAAAATTATTAAGAAAAACCCTTTCATCTATAGAATCTATACATTGAGCTAGATGCTTGTTTTCCTCTAAAAAAGATATAATCTGTTTAAGAGCAAATAAAAGATCAGCAAGGAAATCTTCATTTTGTAAAGAGCTTGTTATATTTTGAATAGAGAATTTTTGATCAATATGAGCTAATATTGCAAATAACTTATTACGGTTTGAATCAGTTAAACTAATTTGTTCAGGTAAATTATTATATAATGCTTTTGCGCTACTAATAATATTGTAAGGCCCATCTGTATAGAAAACGGATGATTCTGGTATATTAGTGCTAATATAATAACTAATAAAATTACTTGTTTTTTGAATAAGATCACTAAACTTCTTTGAAGATAAAGTTGTACCATTTTCTTTTCGTAGAGACTTATTTTCGTAATCAATGGTTAGAGTCGTATCATTAACAAAATTAATAATATACAATATAAATGCTTGATTAGTTTTATCTTGAAGAAAATTTTTGAGCTGGTTCAATAAATAAGTGCTACTTGCTTTTATTCTGGCTAATAAAATTGCTCTATGTAAGGTTTCTGGAGAAGCTACATCGCCATTATATAATATTTCTGGTTTGTCACCTTCTGTTAAAGTAAAAGTACCTATATTAGATTGGGCTATAACCGACAGTGCACTCTTTGAAAATGGATCGCCTAAATTATCACTTAATATTGTATATAAATTATATGGATATCGATATTCTCCACCTAAATCTGGCTTAGCGTGAGAAAATTCTTTAG
>CAZTUN010000082.1:5684-8288 GCA_964616845.1 uncultured Rickettsiales bacterium
AAATTTAAATTTAGATCAACCGTAAAAGTTTTTCTTAATTCTGGCAGTAGATATCTGTATCTCTGCCCACGATCAGATAATATAAAAAAGTATAGATGTAAATGTAATTGATTAAAATAATAATTAGCGCTTTTGTAAGCAAGATATGAAAGATTTTCTTCTTTTACACGATCACTTTCTCCATTTGTTAAGTAATCAAAAAAATCGCTAAATAATTTTAGATTTTGGTTACTAGCTAACGTAGATAAAGACATATTTTCTTTTAAAACTAATGCAGCTTGTTGCCGCAAAGTCTTAATACTATTAGAGTAATCTAATTGAATATTAGAACTAAGTTCTTGAATTTCTTGTGCATAATTTGGAAGTGACCTTGGCTTGTCGGATAGTGTAAATATAAATGTTTCGTTGGTTAGTACACTGAGCAGATTGCGTAAGCAATCAGATGCATCTAGATAAGCATGTGTAGTTTTATTATAAAAACATAGTTCAATTTTATAACCACAGTTTGGTGTATTATCATCTATAGAAATTTTAGAGATATCATCATTTTGCTTAATTTGACCTATAAAACATTCTAATGGAATTTTGTTTGAAGAAAAAAAGCTATTTATTAGGATTATAGCATCATTAAGACTTAATGCTTTATCTGCGATTGAAGTCATAAAAGGATAAAATCCTGTTATATCTTTTTGATCTAAAATTCTTAATATAGCAAGAGCTAGCCTTTGATAGGCGGGCATTTTAAGGGCAGAAGTATTTATATTTGGATTCTGACTTTGAGGAATTATGTCTTTAGAAGTTAAACTAGCAGCGAACCCTTGATAAATGTTTAATGCCTCAATTAATGCTCTATCTGATTGATGTAATCTTAATAAAAGTTGTTCAATAGAGTATTTAATTTTATTAAAAATTCCAACTTGATCTTTTCCTTCTGTTTCGTAAAGCTTTTGAATATCAAAAAAGTTAGTCTGTCTACCTATTTCCAACATATAAGGTAAATCAGCTAAAGATTTTAATAAAGCATCATCTTTATTAAGGGTTGAATCACCTGTTGCAAGAATTCTATGAGCGATAGGCAAATTATTATAAAAATGGATTAAATCTATAATCTTGTTGGCAGGATGGTGTAATAAAATTGGATTAGATGTTTTTGCTAAAAAATTTGATGGAGTGGTAATGTCCATTCTTCGCATAAACCTGAATAAATCTTCGATATTAAAATTATCAAGAAGACTACCATTCATTGCATTTAAATATTTAACAATTATTGGATTTTCTCTTAGAAAAATTAGAAGATGATTAGTTGCAAACTGTAAATCAATTCTAAAAGAATTATCTGTTATATTAGATATATTAAGTTGTGAAAATTTTGGATCAATAGCAGCTAGCAGGGCTAAGGGTTTTTTATATTTCTCTTTCTCAAGGTTGGTTTGTTCTCTATCTATAAACAATTTACATAATTCTTCTATTGTAGAAACTATGTCATGCGTAGAAGCAGATGCTAGTTTATTTAAATCGGTATGGTTATAGTATGTTATGAAGTTAGCTGTATTTTTAACAAGAGAATTAATTTCTTCTGGAGATAAAATATTATCGCCATCTTTTATTTGTGGATAATCATTTTGGTAATCAATGGTTAGATTCCTATCATTAACAAAGTTAATAATATACAATATAAATTCTTGATTAGTTTTATCTTGAGGAAAATTTTGGAGCTGATCCAATAAATAAGCTATACTTGCTTTTATTCTGGCTAATAAAAATGCTCTATATAATATCTCTTCCTTAGAGCTATCAATCACCGTTCTATCATAAACCAATTCATTTTGTTGATTAACTGAAAAAATACCTAGGTTAGCACTGTTTAAGAAATATAAGAAAGCGTTATCAGATAAAGCTGTTTGGTGGATATTAGAAAATATTTGCTTTATATCAGAAAAAAGTATTTCGTTAGATTCTGGTGATTTTCTTGGGGTTCTCTTAGCATCTTTTAAGTTATATAAATTTTCTCTCCAATTAGGGGGAATTATATTTTCTTTTGGCGAGGCTATAAAAAGCCTTATCTTAAGTTGATCGAGTAAACCATTATATTGAGGGTTAGAGTTAATATAGTAATATAAATGTAAATTATTGTTATCTTTACTATTAATTAGTTTTATTATTTCATTTGCGATATATTTACGATTTATGGTTTCTGGTATTCCTTGACCACTAACTTTTAAGTTTGCTTTCTCAATTAGAAATCTATAAAGGTCTTTATAAGCATTCGATAACTTGTGATGATTAGCATGGGCTGAGTTAAATATTAGATTAGCCTCCTTTAGTAAAGAAGCAGACCATGTTGTGTAATCAGCTGAAGAATCTAAAAAATTCTGAGAATTAGCAAGCATATCTAGGTTGTCTATTTCTAAGGGCCGATTAGCAGGTGTCATATTTGCTGCGAAAAGAAGCAGTTCTATACCATCATTTGGTACTGGTGGTTCATTATGACTAGCCATAGCTAATGTAGGTGGTTGAGTAGAATGAGCTGTAGGAGCTAAGGCAGCTGGATTAGGCTTACGTCCAGTTTTTTGTTCAGAAAATGACAGAGAATTTTGTAAAGCT
>CAZTUN010000083.1:0-8157 GCA_964616845.1 uncultured Rickettsiales bacterium
GGAAGTCATGATTTTCTTTAATGGATAACAAAAAGAGACTTTTTCACAAGCGACTGAGTAGCATTTAAACCATAGTTTCTGAATTTATATATTATAAAAACTTTATTGATTAATCTATTTAATCATTGCTAGGGTTAGCTATGATTGTTCCTTGTCTTAAAATTTTTATATCGCTTGTAGTTGCATCTACTACGGTTGAAGGAACGCCTATTTTACTATTTCCTCCATCTATAAAGAATACTAAATCTCTAAAATATTTCTTTACCTGATCTATATTAATGCTGCTTTGCTGACCTGAGATATTAGCGCTCGTAACCGCTAATGGAATTCCTATTCCTTTTAATATTTCTAATGCTATAGAGTGATTTGGTATTCTTATACCTATAGCATCTAAACCTTTATTAAGCTCTTGTGATATATTACTTTGTTTCTTTTGTGGGACTACTAAAGTAAGCGGACCTGGCCAATATGTTTGTGCCAGTTTAATAGCTTTATCATTAAATTCTCCATATTGATACGCTATATCTAACGAACTAACCATAATTGACAAAGGATTATTATGTTGTCTTGATTTTAGCTGATAAATTTTATTAACCGCCAAGTCATTGGTCGCATCACAAGCAAGCCCATAGACGGTTTCGGTCGGAAATATTACTAAATTTCCTTGTTTTAAATTCCAGATCGCTTGTTTTATATTATTGTCCATGTTATACAACTTCCCTACAAGTAGTTAGGTAATAATACATTAGTTAAATGAAAAATACAAAAATTATCACCTTTGCACAAGAAAAGGGTGGCTCTGGCAAAACCAGTATAGCGGCTCACTTTGCTTTGGCATTGAGCAAAAAATCCTTAAAATGCGCTTTAATTGATATAGATCCAAGCGAAAATTTATTTAATTGGTATAAACTCCGTACCAAGTCAGACATAAACTTTCCTTGTCTTGCTACTAATATTTGGAATTTAGGCGACGAAATCAAAAATTTACAAAATAATCATAAATTAGATATAATAGTCATTGATACTGCGCCACATAATCCCCTCGATAAGCAGATGGCTCTAAAGTTTTCTGATCTTGCGATTATTCCTGTCCAACCAAGCATACTTGATGTCGATGTTACCCACCGTACTTTAAAAATGGTTAGCAATGATCGTATTCCTCACCGTATATTATGGAATCGGATATTAGGTGATTATTCGGTAATGCTAAACTTCCCTAAAATTAATGCTCATAGATTAACAACTATTATTCCCAATCATGCATCTATTCCAGACTCAATGCTGACTGGTCAAACTATTATAGAAAAAGATCCAGACCACATAGCAAGCAATATTTTTATGAGCTTAGCTGATGAAATAATTGACCTTTTATTACCTCAAGAAGAGGTAGAGGTAACAAATCATATTGAAATGGCAATATAGTCTTTATCTTTTATAAGGTTTTTACACTATTTTTATATTTTATATATTATAATGAATAATCAAAACGTTATATGTTTATATTCTAAGAAACAATTATGAAATTAAAATCATTTCTAATAACTTTTATAATTATTGCTTTAGTTACAATATTGGGCATTGGTTTTAGATCAGTTCTGCAACCTATTGACTTAGTTATGATTTATCTACTAGGCGGCGTACTGGTTGCAAGTACTATTGGCAAGTGGGAATCTCTTACTTACAGTTTGTTAAGTGTCGCTTGCTTTAACTTCTTTTTTGTCCCGCCAATTTATAATTTTAATATTTATGATAGATCATATATTATAACTTTTTGCGTTATGCTTATAACAAGCATGGCTATATCAAGAAGCCACGACATTGCTGTATCTTCAAAATTAAAAATCGAACAAGAGAAACTAAAAAATACTCTACTTAGTTCAATTTCTCATGACCTTAGAACTCCTCTTTCCTCAATTCGCGGAGCAGCTAGTATAATTACCATAGATATTGATAAAATTGATAAGGAAACTATTCTTGAACTAGCTAATTCGATTAATCACGAGGCACAAAGATTATCTAAAATTATTACAAATTTGCTTGAAGTTACTAAATTAGAATCCGGTAATTTAACTTTAAATTTACAAGAATATTTTATTGAAGAAATAATTGGCTCAGCTTTATCACAATTAGAATCTTTACTTCATAGCCATCAGGTAATTACAGTATCTGAAGATAATATCCCTACTGTAATGGTCGATCCTCTTTTAATAGAGCAAGTAATTATAAACATACTAGAAAATGCTGCAAAATATACTAGTCCCGTTAGTATAATTACTATCGAAGTTAGAAAAATTGATAATTATATATTAGTAAGTATAAGCGATAATGGACCTGGCATAATTGAACAAGATTTAGAAAAAATATTCGATAAATTTTTTACTTCTAATATTAATACTCAAAATAAAGGAACTGGACTTGGTCTTGCTATATGTTTAAGCATAATTTCTGCTCATCAAGGAAAAATATGGGCAGAAAGGTCAAGCTCTGGTGGGGCTCAATTTAATTTCACTTTACCAATATCTCTAAAAAACAGGAAATAATTTAATGCAGAATATTCCTATTGTAATTATAGAAGACGAACCAGAAATACGCAAATTCTTAAATGCTATACTAACTGCAAATAACTTTAAACCCAGTTTTGCAGAAAATGCTACTGATGGAATAAAATTGGTTACTAATCATCCTCCAGAATTAATAATCTTAGATCTTGGACTACCAGATATTGACGGATTAGAGCTGATAAAAAATATTCGCAATTGGTCAAATATACCAATTCTTGTTCTTTCCGCTCGCGGCAAAGAGGAAGATAAAGTTAACGCTCTTGAATTAGGAGCAGATGATTATTTAACTAAACCATTTGGAGCCGCAGAGTTATTGGCAAGATTAAAAGTAATCTTACGTCGTAATGCTAAAATAGTCTCAGAACCTATTTTTAAATCACACGAACTTGAAGTTAACTTGCAATTACGTAAAGTATTATTAAAAGGGGAAGAAGTTCATTTAACTCCTACTGAATATAAGCTTTTAACTATTCTAATTAAAAATGTAGGAAAAGTAGTTACTCATTTACAATTATTAAAGGAAGTATGGGGAAAAAATTCAAGCGAAAATAGCCATTACTTAAGGATCTACACAAAAAACTTGCGCAATAAATTAAACGACAATCCTATGAATCCTAAATATATTGTAACAGAAGCTGGAATAGGATATCGCTTTAAATCTTAGTTAATTTGAATTTTCACTGCAAATAAAGTATATCTATCTATTATATGTGGCAAAAAAGGTTATTTTTACGTATTTTTTATGTATTTGCCCTTAATATTAACCCTTTAAATATTTTTAAAATGTTAGATAATACAAAAAATATTAAACCGTTTATTTGAGTTTTATTATGTTTATGGACATAGTTCTTGTTTTAACAGCAATAGCATTTTTTATGCTTTCTGTATTATTGGTTAACTTTAGTAATACTCTTCAAAAAATGTAATATGAGATTTTTTTAAATATGACAATTCTTTATATAATATCTGGTATCATAGCCTTATTGTTGCTTGGATACCTTTTTGTGGCATTACTAAAACCGGAGATTTTTCCATGAATATCTTTATTATTCCTGCCTCTAGTTGGATACAACTTGCAGTATATTTTTCTGTTTTACTAATTCTTGTAAAGCCACTAGGGCTTTATATGGCCAAGGTATATCAAGGCAACAATAAGTTTAGCCTATCCTTATTTGGTTGGCTAGAAAAGCTCTTATATAAAATTTGTGGTATCAATCCTGAAAAAGAAATGACTTGGGTTGATTACGCAAAGTCAGTTATATTATTTAGTGTGATAGGGTTTATTGTTTTATACGCTATTTTAAGGCTTCAATCTATCCTTGGTCTTAATCCATCTAATCTACCTAACCTATCTTCTGATCTTGCATTTAATACTGCAATAAGTTTTGTTACAAACACTAATTGGCAAAGTTATAGCGGCGAAACTACCATGAGCTATTTATCACAAATGCTTGGTCTTACTGTACAGAATTTTATTTCTGCTGGAATTGGCATGTCTGTATTAGTTGCTTTAATTCGTGGGTTATCTCGCAATCGAACTGATAAAATAGGCAATTTCTGGAGCGACCTTACTAAAAGCTGTATATATATTTTATTACCTTTATCATTAATTATGACTATAGCATTATCATGGCAAGGAGTTCCTCAAACTTTAAAGCCTTATGCTAATGCACAAACTATTGAATCAATCCATATTGATGCAAAGAAAGATGATAAAGGTGCTATAACCCAACCCGCTCAAGAAGTCTCCGTTCAATCTATTGCATTAGGTCCAGTCGCCTCTCAAATTGCTATAAAACAACTAGGTACTAATGGTGGTGGTTTTTTCAATACCAACTCCGCACATCCTTTTGAGAACCCTACTCCTTTAACCAATTTTCTAGAAATGCTGGCAATATTACTTATTCCTGCATCATTATGTTATACTTTTGGAGTAATGGTTGGCGACAGAAAACAAGGCTGGGTAGTTCTTTCGGCGATGATAATAATATTTATTCCTTTATGTTTATTTGCAACAATTCAAGAACAAAAAGGAAATCCTAAATTTAATACCCTAAATATTGACCAACTAGCTAGCACTTTACATTCAGGTGGAAACATGGAAGGTAAAGAAACAAGATTTGGTATATTAAATTCTACATTATGGGCATCTGCAACTACTGCAGCATCAAATGGTTCTGTAAACTCAATGCATGATTCATTTACTCCTTTAGCTACTTTAGTTCCTCTATTATTTATGCAATTTGGCGAGGTAATATTCGGAGGAGTTGGCTCTGGTTTATACGGAATGCTTATATTTGTTATTATTAGCGTATTTATTGCAGGTCTAATGGTAGGAAGAACTCCTGAGTATTTAGGAAAAAAAATCCAAGTATTTGATATGAAAATGGCATCTATTGTTGCCCTTGCTCCTCATATTGCTACTTTAATTGGCTGTGCTATAGCTGTAGTGTGCGATGCTGGCAAAGCTGGCGTGTTTAATCCTTATGCTCAAGGATTTAGTGAAATATTATATGCATTTACTTCAGCAGGTAATAATAACGGTAGTGCCTTAGCAGGAATCAGTGCAAATACTCCGTTTTATAATATAATTCTTGGAATAGTAATGCTCGTTGGACGTTATTGGGTAATAGTTCCTGTACTTGCTATTGCAGGTTCTATGGCAGGAAAAAATACCGTACCTTTCTCTGCTGGAACTCTTTCTACAACTACAGTCTTATTTGTAGGAATATTAGTTAGTATAATAATAATGGTTGGCGTGCTCACTTTTGTTCCAGCATTAGCGTTAGGTCCAGTTGCTGAATATTTCAATTTAATTAAGATAAACTAAATTTATATAACATTTAAGGATATTTTATGTCTACAAATGAACAACCAAGTAATAACTTGTTAACCTTAAACAATATTTTAGGTGCATCATTAGAAGCATTAAAGAGATTATCTTTTCGTTATCAAATGCGCAATCCAGTTATGTTTGTGGTGTTTATTGCGGCAATCCTTACGACTTTAATTTTCATTGCCAATATAATATCTCCTACTAGCGAACCAAGCTGGTTTATTGGTACTGTTTCTGCATGGCTATGGTTTACTTCAATCTTTGCTAATTTTGCTGAAAGCATCGCTGAAAGCAAGGGAAAAGCGCAAGCAGATTCCTTAAAGAAAGCTCGCCGTGACGTTATGGCAAAAAAACTAAATAGTCCTAAAGACTTTCTAAAAAATAAGAAATATACTGAGGTATTATCTCATAACTTAAAAATGGGTGATATTGTACTAGTTGAAGCAGGAGATTATATTCCAGGAGATGGTCAAGTTATTGAAGGTATTTCTTCGGTTAATGAAAGTGCTATTACTGGGGAGAGTGCTCCTGTAATTCGTGAAAGCGGTGGTGATAGAGATGCTGTAACTGGAGGAACTCAAGTTTTATCTGATTGGATTGTTGTAAAAATTACTTCTAGTCCAGGTAATAGCTTTCTTGACCGCATGATTTCTTTAATTGAAGGAGCAAAAAGACAAAAGACTCCTAATGAAATTGCTTTAGGCATTTTACTTGCTGCCATGACAATAATCTTTTTATTAGCTTGTGCTACTTTATTACCATTTTCTATTTTTAGTATAGTTAGAGCTAATCAAGGATCTGCTGTTAGTATTACTGTTTTGATTGCACTATTAGTATGCCTTGCTCCTACAACTATTGGCGGATTATTGTCCGCTATTGGTATTGCTGGAATGAATCGATTAATTCGTAGTAACGTTATAGCAACCTCAGGTCGAGCTGTAGAAGCAGCAGGCGATGTAAATGTTTTATTATTAGATAAAACTGGAACAATTACTTATGGAAACCGTCAAGCTGTAGCTTTTTTTCCTGCTGATGGTATTAAGGTAGAGCAGCTAGCGGAAGCAGCTGAAATATCTTCTCTTGCTGACGATACTCCAGAAGGAAAAAGTATAGTTGCACTTGCTCACAGTAAATATGGCATAAAAGAACATAATATAAATGAACTAAATGCTACTTTTATTCCGTTTAAAGCAGAAACAAGATTTAGTGGCGTAACTATTGCTGATAGAACTATACTTAAAGGTGCTAGCGATGCCATTGAAAAGCATATAGTATCTCAAGGTGGAAATATTCAACCTAGTTTAACTAAACAAGTAGAAGCAATAGCTCGTCAGGGTGGAACTCCTTTATTAGTTGCAGATGGCAAAGTAATCCTTGGAGTTGTCCAACTTAAAGACGTAGTTAAATCTGGAATCAAAGAGCGACTTGCTGAATTACGTAAAATGGGAATTAAGAGTGTAATGGTAACTGGAGATAATCCACTTACTGCAACAGCAATTGCCTCTGAAGCTGGAGTAGATGATTTTATAGCTCAGGCAACTCCAGAAACAAAATTGCAATATATTCGTAGAATGCAAGAAGGCGGTGAGTTAGTAGCAATGGTTGGAGACGGGACTAACGATGCTCCAGCTTTAGCACAAGCTGATGTTGCTGTTGCAATGAATACGGGAACTCAAGCCGCTAAAGAAGCCGCTAATATGGTTGATTTAGATTCTGACCCTACCAAATTAATTGAGGTAGTAGAAATTGGTAAGCAATTATTGATGACTCGTGGCTCACTTACTACATTTAGCATGGCAAACGATATTGCAAAATATTTTGCTATTATTCCTGCTGCATTTGTAACTACCTATCCTATGCTAGGAGCTTTAAATGTAATGCATCTTGCTAGTCCTTTAAGTGCAATATTGTCTGCTGTAATATTTAATGCTCTAATCATAATATTTCTAATTCCTTTAGCCTTAAAAGGAGTGAAATATAGACCGATCGGAGCATCGAGACTTCTTCGCCATAATTTATTTATATATGGTGTTGGCGGAGTAATCGTTCCATTCGTTGGCATAAAATTAATTGATATTATTTTACAATTCCTAGGAGCTATATAATCATGCGTAACTTTATTCGTCCTGCTTTAGGTTTATTTGTACTATTTACTTTGATATTTGGAATTATTTACCCTGCAATTAGTACATTGGTTATACAAATAATATTTCCTAGTCAGTCTCAAGGAAGTCTGATCGTTAAGAATGGTAATGTTATTGGTTCAAAATTAATTGGTCAAAATTTTACCGAATCTAAATATTTCTGGGGAAGATTATCCGCTACATCACCTTATAGTTACAATGCGACAGCGTCATCAGGAAGTAATTTGGGTGCTGCGAATCCAGATTTATTAAAGCAAGTAAAAGACCGTATTAATGCATTAAAGAAAGCAGACCCTAAAAATACTAATCCTATTCCAGTAGATTTAGTTACAGCTTCTGCTAGCGGACTTGATCCTCATATTAGTCCTGCTGCTGCGCAATACCAAATAGCTAGAGTTGCTAAAGCTCGTCACTTATCTGTTGAAGAAATAGCGAAAGTAGTATCTGAGCACACAAGCAAAAGACAATTTGGTATATTTGGCGAACCAACTGTTAATGTTCTCGAATTAAATATAGCATTAGATAATTTGTAATATATATTTTTACTTTTATCGTAATTATTATAGTCTGCCGTGAAAAAGGCTACGAGCCACTCTTAGATTAGGCTATATAATAT
>CAZTUN010000084.1:0-8021 GCA_964616845.1 uncultured Rickettsiales bacterium
AGATTTATAATCAATTTCTTTTCTTTTAAAAGCATTTTCTAACTCAATATTTAATTTTTCATCAATTAAAGTAGAATTATTCGATTTGTTATTTTGCTCTAAATTATTTAATTTAGCTTCGATATTTTTTAATTGTTCATTTAAGGCTTGTTCTTGAGTTAAGAATAGAGCTTCTGCTTTTTGTCTTAAATTATTGACTACTTTAAAAGGGCGATCTGCAATACTTCTACTACGTAAAGTAATTAGGTCAGAGCTGCCCGCAAGTTGATCTAAGGTATTAACGAAAAATGATCCGTTGTCAGCAAATTGTGACATTAGAATTTGACCAAAGAAATTTTGTTTTTGTAACCAGAATTGATCTCTTAACATATCTACATCTCCTACTAATACTATATTTATAGAAGAATTAGACTTATTTAATTGTCCTTGTTTGTAATTAGGAAATGCAGTTATAGCATTGCCATTAATATAAGCAGCTAGAACATGTTGTTGTTTAGAGGAGCTAAATTTACTAATTAGTTTACTGCTATCAAGTATCATTGATTTATCAATAATCATAGAATTAGAACTGGTATTAAAAAGGGGAATAAAGTTAAGCTTGCTATTCTTTTTATTAAATTTAAATTCGCCACCAGATATAATATTTATATTGTTTAAACTTGAGGTAGTAATTTGCTGTTGGTTTAGCATTTCTTTAGTAAGTTT
This sequence comes from uncultured Rickettsiales bacterium, assembly GCA_964616845.1. GTDB lineage: Bacteria > Pseudomonadota > Alphaproteobacteria > Rickettsiales > UBA6187 > CAYZBM01. The sequence continues at coordinate 706 of CAZTUN010000084.1, forward strand.
AATATAGTTTAGCTTACTTATTGTTTCGTTTCCTGAACTATTTCTAGGGTCTGCTGTTCTTAAGAAATTATCGCCATCTAGAGCTACATTATTTTCAGAAAATTCAATTCCCCAAGCCTTAAATAATTTATCTAAGCTAGAACTTAAGTATTTACCATTAGATAGTTCAAGATATGGATCAACAAAGATAAAAGCCTTTCCACCAGATAAAATATATTGGTCTATAGCATATTGTGTATCTTCTGATAAGCCATGAGGGTGTATTATAACTAATACATCTATATTTTTATCGATGGTTTTTATATTGCTATCTATATTTTTTACTTCATAAAGTTCTTTCAATTTATCGAGAATGGTAAATGGGTTATCTTCTTGAGAAAATGGATTTTTTTCTAATTCAACCATATTTAAAAGACCAATTACAGGCTTTTTAGGATTAGCAAGCTGATATATCATATGAGTTAGGTCATATTCGACAAATGCTTCTCTAGAAGGATCAAGGAAGCTAATAGTTTTTAGTTCATCAGTGCTATTGCTTAGATTTATACCAAAATATAATTTTTCACCATTATCTGAAGTAGGAACTGGTTGTATGCCAAATGCTACAGCCTGATCTTCTTCTTTAGAGAATTGTTGTGGATTTATAATTTCAAGTTTTATTTGTTTGTGAGAAATATTTTGATATTTTTTTAATAGACCAAGAATGCGATTATAATATGACTGTATAGCAGGATAATTCCTACCAACTTCTTCAGAGTAAAAAAATCTTATAGTGATAGGTTCGTTTAACTTGCCTAAAATAGATTTAGTTCCATCAGATAGGGTGTAAATTTTATTTTGTGTAAGATCAAGCGATAGGGATGAAAAAATGGCCATATTTAATATAGCAAATGCAAAAAAAGAAATAATAGCTAAACCAACAATGGTTAAAGGTGTAAAATTATTACATTTTTTTTTCATATGAATATTACCTTAAGTAATAAATTATTAAATTAAGCAAAAAATTATTTTCTATTTAGGGCGTAAATATTTATATAAAGCCATAATGATATTAAAGTTATAAAATAGGTTATGGACTTTAACTCAAGCATGCCTTTGATAATAGCATCAAAATTACCTAAGAAACTAAAGCTTGATAAAACATCGAGCATAAAATTTGGTAACATACTAGAGAAGAAATTCATTACCATTGGAAGTGAAGTTACGTTAAATATAAAACATATTGCAATAGTTATAACAAAAGAAATAGCCTGATTATTATTCATAGCCGAAATAGATGAGCCAATGCTTAAATAACCTCCAGCCAGTAAAATACTACCAATATAGCTAGCAAAAATTACACCATGATCTGGATTACCTAGATAACTGACGGTTAACCACATTGGTGTTGTAAAAAATAAAGCAATTATTATTACAATCCAAGCGGCAAAAAATTTTCCTAAAACAATTTGCCATAAAGGAATTGGTAAAGTAGTTAAAAACTCTATAGTTCCAGATTTAATTTCTTCCGACCATAAACGCATAGATATTGCAGGAACTAGAAATATAAATAGCCAAGGATGCCAACTAAAAAATACTTGTAAGTCGGCTTGATTGCGTTCAAAAAAATTTCCTACATAAAAAGTAAATATGCCACTTGCAAATAAAAATATCGCAATAAATACGTAAGCAACAGGAGTAGCAAAATAACTTAATAATTCTTTATAAATAACTGACTTTAGTGCATTCATAGTAATAAACCTTAAGAATGGTATAGTTAAATAATGAAATTTTATGAATTTTAATAATAGTTATTATTATTGCCTACATAGTTCCTAAAAATTTGTTCAAAATCTTGCTTAGGATGTTTGAGCAATAAATCTTTTACTAAAGTATTAATAACAATTTTTCCTTGATTAATTATAACAATCCTATCGCATAAAGATGTGACCTCATCTAATATATGGGTAGAGATGATTATCGCTTTATTGGTAGCTAAATTTCTAATTAAGTAGCGTACCTCTTGCTTTTGTATGGGATCTAATCCATCGGTTGGTTCATCTAATATTAATATCTTGGGATCATGAAAAATAGCACAAGCAAATGCCACTCTACGCTTATAGCCTTTTGACAATGTATCAATTGTATTATCGAGTACTGGCTCAAGATGAAGATTTTCTATAACATACTTCATACGTTGACTAATAAAATTTTCGTCAAGATTATGAGCTTTAGCGATAAAATTTAAGAGAATTTTTGGCGTAAGTTCTGGATATAAAGGAGCTCCTTCTGGCAAATAGCCAATTTTTGCCTTACAAATAACAGGATTTTCTAGGGTATCTTTTCCATCAATAAGAATAGTTCCGCTATCTTGAGGTAAATATCCAGCTATCATACGCATAGTTGTAGTTTTTCCTGCGCCATTAGTGCCAAGCAAGCCGACAATTTCACCTTTATTAACTGAAAATGAGATATCGCATACAGCATTTTTCCCAGAAAAAGCCTTGCTAGTATTAGAAATTTCTATAAGAGTAGTCATAAGATACTTAGCATTTTTTAGTTAATTTTCGATAGGATTTTGCAATATAACTTAGAAATAAAAAATGGGGAAGAGGGTTTTTTCATACTTGCAAAATTTAAATAAATAGCTTAAAGTGAATTTTACCTGACTAGTAGAGGAGGGGTTCTCTCTTAGTTGGTTTGATGATATAGGCTAATCTAGAGTTTATCTCTAGTTAGCCTTCTTTTTTATTTAGAAGGCTTTTAATTTTCATAAAAAGTTGGTTATGTTAGATCAGAAAAAGGTTTGTCGCCGTTCAGAGCTTTTGATGCCTGCGGGGAATTTACAAAAATTAAAAATAGCTATCCTTTATGGAGCTGATGCGGTTTACATGGGTACGCCAGATATGTCGTTGCGTACAAAATCGGCTTTTACTTTAGAAGAGTTAGTAGAGGGAATTGAGTTTTGTCATAAACATGGTAAGCGTGCTTATCTTACTTTAAATTTATTTGCCCACAATAAAGATGTATTGAAGCTGGAAGAATATATCAATACTGTTCGTGCAGTTAAACCAGATGGCTTAATTGTTGCAGATCCTGGAGTATTTCAATTTGTGAAACAAAAAGCTCCAGAACTTGAATTACACGTATCTACACAAGCAAATATATGTTCGCATCTAGCGGTAGATTTTTGGCAGCAGCAAGGAGCTACATTATGTGTAATGGCAAGAGAACTTAGTTATGCAGAACTTGTAGAAATACGCCAGAAATGTCCTGATATAAAATTAGAAGCATTTGTCCATGGTGCTATGTGTATGACTTACTCTGGAAGATGTATGTTATCAAATTATTTGGTTGAGAGGGGAGCTAATCAGGGCAATTGTGCCAATAGCTGTCGCTGGAACTATAAAGTTCATATGCGGTTAAAAGATGGAACAATTAAAGAGTTAGACATTAATGAAGATAACATAGATATGTTTGAATTTTTCCTTGAGGAAGAGGCTAGGCTTGGTGAATTAATGCCAATAGAGGAAGATAGTAGAGGTACTTATATATTAAATGCAAAAGATTTATGTCTAATGCCTAAATTAGATGATTACTTAAAAATAGGAATTGACTCTTTAAAAGTAGAAGGAAGAAATAAGAGTCAATATTATGTAGGGTTGGTTGCAAGAGCTTATCGAATGGCGATAGATGATTGGTATAAAGATCCTAATAATTGGTCTGCTAAAGAATATATGAAAGAGTTAGATACGGTACAAAATCGTGGATATAGTCTTGCATTTCATGATGGGCGTTTAACCAATTTAAGTCATAATTATGAAGATACTCATTCCATAGCTACTTATGAATTTGCAGGGTTAGTAGAAAAAATTGATGATGAAGCAATATATATGCAGGTAAAAAATCGTATAGAAGCTGGAGATGTATTAGAATTTATTCCGCCATCAAGTAGAAAAAATATTTTATTGAGAATTTATCAATTTGAACAAACTAATGGTAAGATTAGCGATTCAATTAATGCAGGTCAGCAACCTACTATAAAAATACCATTAAAATTATTTGATCAGGAGGATATACAACAATTAAAGGAATTATTGCCTCCTTTATCGATTGTACGTAAGGAGCGTGGTCTTACAAAAGAGGAACTTAATCGTTTAAGACTTGACCAAGAAGCATTAAAATTAGAGCAAGGCAAAGGATCGTTAGAAAAATATAACGATAAATTGCTAGACCTAAGGCAAGCTATATCTGAAAAAAATGCTACAGTTACTTATAAAACACCACGAATTGGTATAGAGGGTTGTTGTGGTAAAGGTTGCAATGGTTGTTTAATTTTCTGGCATGATCAATCTTATGAAAAGGCACGCATTCTTCTTGCTCAAAAAAAACAGGGACAAATGTTTGAGAAGAATATGAGGGTGGTTGGTGAATAATAAAAAAAAATTATTATCTTTAGAGTGTACTAAGCTTTATATTTTTAAAATTATATTTTTTATCATCGTTATAGCTAAAATTAGCCTTGCCTACGCCCTAGATGAAAATGTCGAAGAAAAAATTTTGGCAAGTGATCAAGAACATGGCTTGTCACTAAATCATGTAATGAGGCAAGCATTTGAGTATGATAAATCTTTAGCTATAGAAAGAGAAAATGTTAAATTAGCTAGAAATAATTTACGGCAAATTTATACAGAATTTACTCCTCGTGCTACGGCAAGTCAGTCTAAAGGTCATGATGAAACTCAATATCGGGGCAATATTGGTACTAGCAAAGTAAGCGATTTTTCTACCATAAAAACTCTTGATGTAAATATTCCTATATTTAATGGATTTTCTTCTTTTTATGGATATAAAAGAGAGCTAGAAAATTTTAAAGCAGCAAAGTCTAGGCTTAAAGCAAAAGAACAAGAAACTTTGCTTGCTGCGGTTCAGGCTTATATGAATGTAGTACAAGAATTTCAATTGCTTCAATTATTAAAAGAAAAGCAAAAAATATTACAAAAATATTATAATGATACTAATTATAAATTTAAGCTTGGAGAAGTAACAATTACTGATTTATCTCAAGCAAATAGTAGGTTACTTGATGTTAATGTTATATTGATGCAGCAGCAAGCTAAATTAGATTATAGTAAATATGCTTATAAAAAAGTTATTGGTTCTTTTCCTAAGAATTTACAGATACAAAATAAAGACCCTTTACCAAAAAATATAACCCAAGAGCAAGTTTTAGAATGGGCATTTAATTATAATCCAACAATAATATTGGCTAAATATGATTTAGCATCTTCTTCTTATGATATTGCAAGTAAATATGGAGCTTTATTACCTAGTTTATCGTTAGATGCATCAAAAAATTGGCGGCAAGGTGGTTATTTGGGAACTGGCTTTGATCATTATAGTGAAAAAAAACTAATGCTAAATGCAACTATTCCTTTATTTGATGGAGGAGGAAGCTATTTAAATATAGAAAGAGCAAGAATTAATAAAGATCGTGCCAGATATAGTCTTGATGAGCAGCAAAATATTATTATGCAGGCAACTATTGAATCATTTTTGCAATATAAAACTGCGCTTGATTCGATCAAGTCAAACCAAGAAAATGTTACCATAGCAGCTAAGGCAGTTATGGGGGTAAAAAAAGAACTAGAGTTTGGCAATAGAACAACTTTAGAACTATTAAATCAAGAAGAAGAACTTTATAATGCAAAAGTTGCATTGCTACGCTCGCAGCATGATCAAATAATATGGGCTTATAATTTGATGAGTTATATAGGCAAGCTTACTATAAATTAAAAATCCTACAAAAAATTCTAAAATATCTTACTTTGTTAACTATTATTTAACTATTTAACCATAAAATTATCATTTTAAGAGATAAATTATTTATAGGTCAAATATGTCAAATGGAAAAGAAGGTCCAAATACGCCTAATCCTATGTTTGCTGATCCATCGGTTACTCAGTATACTAAAGGGGCAGCACATGATGGTGGGTATATTGAACTTAGCTCAGTTAATCAGGAGAATATATATTCTCAACCCAATACTGAATCTGCTTATGCTCAACCTAATGCTGAATCTGCTTATCAAACTTTACCTAATTTAAGTAGTACGTATCAACAAAATCCAGAAATACAAAATCAAGAAGTTACTGGGTCGCAAATTCAAGTGGCAGGTTCACAAATTGAAGAGCAAGAAGGCCCAATAGAATATCAAGGTTCAGAACGTGAAAGGGCAAGTTATGAAACAGAAGATGATTTAGGTTATGAAACAGAAGATGAATTAGCAGAAAGTATAGTAAAACATAGACGTAGGCCAGTAGAATATGAAAAGGTAGTAACGCAAGAAGCTACTGAATCTGATCGTATGGGGCAGGGTATTGCAGTTGCAGTGCTTATTCCGTCTATTGCTTTAGCAACTGTATTTCCTGTGGGGACAGTGATTGGTTTAATGGGTGTTGCTGTTGCTTTAGGTATGTTTGCTAAGGCAACAGGTAAAGATGAGAAAACGGAACTTGTTCCAGTTGAACAAGTAATAGAAAATGGAGGAAATAACGTACTTGCAGGACTTTCTCAACAAGTTAGTCGGTTAGCAGATAAATTAGAAAAAATTGAGCAAGATCCTAGACCTAGTACTGATATGAATCAATCAATTCCAAGTCAACATCAAGGGCAGGGTTTGGCAAGATAGATTTAGCTAAAACTTAAGTAATTGATTGTACTATAATGCTAATTTTTTATAACTATAATTCCTAGCGATTAAAAATAATTATCGCCCATACTAAAATCAAATTAATAATAGATAGCATAACGGCACTACTTGCAATGTCTTTTGCCTTTTTAGCAAGTGGGTTTCGTTCTAGGCTGGTATGATCAACCGCTGCTTCAATAGCAGAATTAACTAACTCTATAATAAGTAATAGTAATATAGAACCTATAGATAAAATTAAATCTACATGGTTGTTACTTATATAAAAAGCTAAAGGAATTAAAATTATAGCAAGTATTACTTCTTCTTTAAAAGCTTGTTCATCATGCCATGCAAATTTTAGTCCAGATAAAGAATAAAAAAATGCGTTAATTAGCCTTTTCATTGTAAGTTACCGAATTAATTTTTTTGTAAGATTGTTTCCACCAAGATGCAGATTGATAATAAGCTACGGCATTGTCAATTTCTTGTTGGTTTGGTTTTGATATTTTATCTATAGATGGCCATGTATATTGTTCAATTTTTCTTTTTGGGGCAAGAACGGTAAGTATATTATCCTCAATTAAGGCAACTTTTTGATAATTGCTAATAAAACTTCTATTAGCAAAATTATTATTTGCATTACGTA
>CAZTUN010000085.1:0-4675 GCA_964616845.1 uncultured Rickettsiales bacterium
AAATATTATATAGCCTAATCTAAGAGTGGCTCGTAGACTTTTTCACGGCAGACAATTTATTTAACGCTTAAAATAAAAAATCCCTTTTAGTAACTAAAAGGGATTTTTTTTATTATATTTAGTAATTAGCTAAGTTACTTAGCAATTTTTTCTTTTTTAGCGTAGTACTTATTCATATCCATGGTTCCTTCGCTTTTATCTACAATCATAGTAATTGCAGCATCGCCAGTAATATTTATAGTAGTTCTAACCATATCTAAAACGCGGTCAATACCTATTATAAGACCGATACCGTCTAACGGTAAGCCAATAGAGTTAAGAACCATACCCATAAATACAATAGAGCCGCTAGGAATTCCTGCTGCACCAACAGAAGCAATAGTACTTGCAAAAGCTAATGTTAAATAATGGTGCATGTCTAAATGGATACCATAAACTTGAGCAAAAAACACTCCGCAAATAGATAGATATATAGCTGTTCCATCCATATTCATAGCAGCACCTAAAGGTAAAATAAAATTTGTAGTACCTTTAGAAACCCCTATTTCCTTATTTAGAACTCTCATGGTAGTAGTAAGAGCGGCCTTACTGCTAGTAGTTGAGAAAGCAAGGATTTGCGGTTCAATCATCTTACGATAGAATGGAAGCGGTGATACACGGCATAATATCCAAATCATAACACCAAGCAATACAAACTGTACGCTGCACGCTCCATAAACAAGAATTATAAACTTAGACAAAGCAATTATTAGATCAGTTCCTTGCATACCTACCATCCAAGAGATAAAGCCAAATACTCCAATTGGAGCAAGGCTTACAATTACTTCAATCATTTTAAAAAATAATTGAGCTAGTTCTTGAACTATAGTTATACTGTTTGGAACTTTTTCTGTTACTGCATTTAAAGTAAAGCCAGTAAATAGTGAAAATACTACAAGTTGTAAAATATGTCCTTGAGCCATTGCACCTATTGCGTTATCTGGAACTATGCTAATGAGCATTTCTAATATAGTTGGAGGAGTGCCAGCAGAGAAGCTAGGATCTTCAGCCATGTTTATGCTAACTCCGATACCTGGTTTAAACACATTACTAAATATAAACCCTAGAATAACAGATATCAAAGAAGTGAAGACATAAAGCAATATGGCTTTAAAACCCATTCTAGATAGATTGTTACTATTAGCAAGACCAGTTATGGCAGAAACGATTGAAAAGAAAACTAAAGGTACGATAACCATTTTAATTAGATTGATGAATATAGTACCAAAAGGCTTTAATGCTACCGCTTTAGGACCTAAAACGACACCAACGATTACTCCCATTATTAGTCCAATAAACACCTTTAGCCAAAGCGGTATTGTGTTACGAAACTTAGGAAGTATTAGAAGACTAATTATCATTAACGGAGCGATTATGTATCCAAAAGCTACTCCTAGCCAAGGAACCATATTAGTTAGTAGTTCGTTAATTTTTGTCATATGTCACTCAATCTTTAATTTATGTACCAAAATCTACTTGCTTCAATTAAGCCAATTATAAATATATTAATAACTAGTTAATATAACAAGTAAAAGAAAACCCATTAGACTTAAATTTTATATCTAAGACCTCAAGGTGTGAAATAATAAAGCATATCCTTATATTACTTTTATCTATTTTGCAAAAGGCTTTTTTACTTCAAATCATGCTTTTATAGCAGTTTAACGCAAGGATAATGCAATTTTTCAAGGTATAACAAAAGCTTCTTTAGTTATTGTATAAGTTAATATTATTTTTGTAATAAATTTTTAATATATGGCATGAATATTGCTATATCCTTATTTATTAGTAGCTTATATGAAGTTGTTGCTTAATTTATTACTGTGTAAAAAATGAGACAATAGACGAAAATATAGCAAGTTATAAATTACCTTTTCTTGTTTATATGTAAGATATAAGTTATTTCATCTAATTTACGTAACATATTATTTAACTTTTAATTGAAAAAGATTACCAGATATTTACTACTTAATATCAATAAAGGGCTTTTGAAATAATATTTTTTTTATGCTTGTTGAAAAAATAGATTAAAGTACCTAGATTGGGTTCAGATAAAAATATTGTATTGATAGTTGGAATTTAGCTATCTACTAAAGGAAGGGATTATGGAGAAGAAAAAACTTTTAAAATATGTTGTTATGGGATCGATTATAGGTTTTTCGACTCAGGTATATAGTGCCGCATGTCCAGAAGTTCCTCAAGTAGTTAAAAATATTCCAACAATAAATTATTATAAAGATCATTCTAACAATGTAATAGATCCAATAAAAAGAGCGCAAAATAAGAAAATTACCGCTAACGTTGAGAATTTTGTTATAAAAGTTAGTAGGTTATCAGATCGCTATATTATCGATAGTGATATTGCTTCTGCAAGATGTACTATTGACTGGTTGCAAAATTGGGCAAAATCTGGAGGGCTGTCTGGTAAAATGGGTAGTTATCAGGGAAGATATATTAAAAACTCTGCCGTTGGAGGGTTAGCCTTAGCTTATCTTAAAGTAAAGCCAGAAGCGCAAAAGGAACAAAGGGTTGTTATAGAAAATTGGTTAATATCCTTAGCTAATGACTCATTAAAATTTGCTAAAAGCGATCGTGTTCGTGGTAGTCGTATAAATTACGTTGGTATGAGCTCTATGGCGGTAGGAATTGCAACTAATAATAAACATTTAATTGATAGTGCTCGTCATATCTATAATAATTCTCTTCATAATATAGCCAAAGATGGTTCAATTGCTGGAGAACTAAAAAAAGGTAGTAGGGCGTTAAGTTATCATAATTATGCTTTGGCTCCATTAGTAATGATGGCAGAGATGTCAAAAGCAGTTGGAGAAAATTGGTATGCTAATGAAGATTATAAAATTAAAAAGCTTGCAGAGTTAGTTTTATACGCATTACGTGACCCACATTGGTTTGTTGTAAAAACTCATCAAGATCAGGTAATTCCTCAAGGTAATTCTTTAGCATGGGTAGAGTACTATGAAAAAATTGCCACATATCGTGATCAAGTAGACTATTTATTGGCATATAAGCCATTTATAGATTCTTATTGGGGGGGTAATGTTACAGCACTTGCTGGTGTTGAATTTTTCTCTCACCTAAATGAACATGGCGGTAATAGTCGTTTAAATAAAAGTAAGAAATAGTTACTGCTTAAACCATATATAGATACAATATATATCACGTGTATATCAAGATATATGAGTCTTGGTTATGTCTTGGTTATGAGGAATGCAAAATAGTCGCTTGTGAAAAAGTCTCTTTTTGTTATCCATGAAAATATTATATAGCCTAATCTAAGAGTGGCTCGTAGACTTTTTCACGGCAGACAAAATAGTGTTTTTTTTAAGAAAATCAAAATAACAGAGTAGCAAAATTAAGAAATAAAGTGGTGCCGGCTGTCGGACTCGAACTGACGACCTGATGATTACAAATCAACTGCTCTACCAACTGAGCTAAGCCGGCTTGACTACTTTATCAATTTTGGTAGAGCGTTATATAATAGTTTGTTTTTATATTATCAACAAAAATATTTATTTGCTTATTAAAAACTTGTAATTATAAATTATATTACGGTTTACATTACAAATGTGTATAGGGAAGTTTTTTTTAATTTTTATTATTTTTCAAGTTATTAGTTGAGCTTAATTAGGGGTATTTAGTTTTGGATATAAATATTGTAGAAGTTTATAGGAATATTGCTAAATTAGCCGTAAAAATTACTTACGATGTTAATTTTATAGGATTTGAGAAAATACCCAAAGTAGGTCCTGCCATCTTGATAGCAAATCACGTATCTTATGTTGATGGTTTAATTATAAATGCAGCTTGTCCTCGTCCCGTTAGATTTATTATCGATGAATATATTTATAAAAAGCCAATAATTAATTATTTTATGACTTTAGATAGAGTTATTCCAATTCTACCAAAAAAAGAAAGTGTTAAACATGCTCTAGATCAGGTTTCTTTAGGTTTAGACAAAGGAGATCTTATTTGCATCTTTCCTGAGGGGCAGTTAACTTATACGGGCAACCTTGGAAGATTTAAGCCTGGAATTGAATGGATTATTGATCGTGATCCAGTGCCAATATATCCAATTGCTATAAAAGGATTGTGGGATAGTATATTTAGTAGAAAATATGTTAAGTCAAGATGGAGAATGATTCCTAAGAACTTTCGTATGAAGGTTACCGCAGTTTGTGGTGATCCAATTCAACCAGCTGATGTTAATATTAATAATCTTCAGCGAGCTGTTCTTAATTTGAAAAGCTCAATTCACTCTTAATATCAATGCCTTGACTTGCATAAGATAGATTTTTGCTTACCTTATCAGAAAATTCTTTGCTATTGCTAGCCAGTACATCAAAGTTAAAATCTGTGTGATTATATTCTTTAAAGAACCTTCCTTCTTTTGGATAGTGTGCTAAGTTTAGTAAAGACTTTCCATGTTTTATAGGAATAGTTGTATCTTTATAACCATGCATTATAAGTATTGGCGAGTAAATATTTGCAATTTTTGCTTTGGAATCGAAACGATCTTTTATAAGTGTAAGCACTGGAATTATAGGGTAGCGATTTTGTGCAACTTCTGCAACTGAAGTATAAGGAGATTCTAATATTACTGCATGAACGTTAAATT
>CAZTUN010000085.1:4685-7968 GCA_964616845.1 uncultured Rickettsiales bacterium
AAAAACCATATCACTTAGGGAGACATGATGGTTCTTTAAGTAATTAATAGCTGTACGAGAATCTTCATACAAGCCTAATTCCGAAGGACTACCATGACTGTTACCATAACCACGATAACTCACAGCTAAAATACCAAAACCATGATTTATAAAAGATTTTATTTTATCAGTGCGATAACCTAAGTTACCGTTATTGCCTTGGAAATATACTAAAGTTTTTTGACCATGCTCTGCTTGCTTGTACCATAAATTTATTTTAACCCCATCTGAGGTTAATACTGGAATATTAGTAACTCCAACTAAGCCATATTCGCTAGGATCTTTCATGCCAACTGTTGGTAGATAGATCATGTTACGTTGATTAATATAGAGATAGCTGATTGAGAATATATATAATAATGTAGTTAGTAATATTATATATTTTAGAGTTTTCTTTAAACTAAATTTTTTTTGTATAGAGTTTGTCGCATAAGACAAAAACTCATCTGTATGAATAAAACTATGATTAAAACTGCTTCTGGCCATACATTGTACCTCTTGATAGTAATTTTACTCTTTAATATGATTATATCATAAAAATGGTTAAAATTTTATTAATATGGCAATATATTTTATATATATTTAATTTATAGGCTTTGACAAATTAGATATTTTGGCTATTTTTATAGGAAAATACATAGTTTTAGAGGGTCTAATGAGGGTAATAATATATCAGCCAGTTAAAAATGCTATGCAGTCAGGAAAGGCTAAGAACGCTTGGATTGTGCGTTTTGAAGAAGAAAGTAGCAGATTTATAGAGCCTTTAATGGGCTGGACAGGAGCATCTGATAATAATCAGGAGCTTAATTTGAAGTTTTCAAGTTTAGACAAGGCGATAGCTTATGCTAAATCTAACAAGCTTGAATATCATGTAATAAAGCCTAATCAGGCAAAATTAAAATTACAAAGTTATGCTAGTAATTTTCAGTAGATTATGAAAGTCAAGATAAGCTAAATTCTTACTTCAAAATCTGCTGCTGTTAATGCTTTGATTTTTTCTATACTAACATTTGGAGCATGATCAACCAGATACATTCCTTTGTCATCTATATCAAAAATAGCTAATTCGGTTATTACCCTATCAACCACTCTTTTACCTGTGAGGGGCAGGGTGCATTGTTTTAATATTTTTGATTCGCCATTTTTTGTTACGTGAGCCATGAGTACTACTACACGTTTTACTCCAGCAACTAAATCCATTGCTCCACCCATGCCTTTTACCATTTTACCTGGAACAGTCCAATTAGCAAGGTCACCTTTTTCTGATACTTCTAGCGCACCTAAGATTGAAAGATCGATATGTCCTCCCCTAATCATCGCAAATGATTCAGCGCTATTAAAATAACTGCCACTTGGCATAATAGTAACGGTTTGTTTTCCTGCATTGATTAAGTCGGCATCAACCTCGCTCTTTAGTGGAAATGGACCTAGTCCAAGCATGCCATTTTCACTTTGTAAAGTAACATGAATATTTTCTGGTATGTAATTTGCAACCATAGTGGGCATGCCAATTCCTAAATTTACATAATATCCATCTTTTAATTCCTGAGCAGCTAATTTACATATTTCTTCTTGCGTCCATGACATAATTTAAACTTCCTCTCTAGTAGTTACTCTTTCAATGCGTTTTTCATAATCTTTTCCAACAAAAAGTCTCTTTACGTATATTCCTGGTGTATGAATATTTTCTGGATCTAATTCGCCAATTTCAACAAGCTCTTCGACTTCTGCAATTGTAATTTTAGCAGCAGTTGCCATGATAGGATTAAAATTACGGGCAGTTTTGCGATAGATTAAGTTACCTTCTTTATCAGCCTTCCATGCTTTTACTATAGCAATGTCAGCAAAAAGACCTTTCTCCATAACATATTCTTCATTATTAAAGATTCTAGTTTCTTTGCCTTCTGCAACTAAAGTGCCAACACCTGTTTTGGTAAAAAATGCTGGTATACCAGCTCCACCTGCACGGATTCTTTCAGCGAGAGTTCCTTGTGGATTAAGCTCTAATTCAAGTTCGCCATTTATATATTGAGATTCAAAAATCTTATTTTCTCCAACGTAAGAAGAAATCATTTTTTTTATTTGCCTTGTCTGTAATAATATACCAAGACCAAAATCATCTATACCACAATTATTACTTATTACGGTTAATCCTTTTACTCCAGATTCTTTAAGAAATTTTATAGAATTTTCTGGGATTCCACATAAGCCAAAACCTCCAGCCATTATAGTAAGATTATCGTATAATAGATCTTCTAGGGCAGATTTAGCATCTTTAAATATTTTATTCAAGAAATTGCACTCCAAATATTAATTTGTAAAGTTTTTAGTAAAGAATATTTCAAGAATTTAACAGTATTTTTCTAGAATTGAAAGGTATTTTTTATTCGTTAACTTCTGGTTAATAAATATGGTGTATAGCTAACACAAATTACAAATATGCTAAGTTGATTAATAATATTTTGGAGCGCAGTACTATGTCATTATTACTTCAAGCAGAAAGACTAAAGAAAACCGCTCTTCCTGAAGTAAGAGAAACAATAGCAGATAAGGTTTCAGGTTATTATGCCAATGGATTCTTTGATTCTAGAGAAGCTAAGTTAGCTGGAGATATATTGAGAATATTAGCAAAAGATTCTGAAGTAAAAGTTCGTAAAATATTGTCAAATAATTTACAGTGGCAAATAGATGTGCCAAGAGATGTAGCTTTTAGTCTAGCTCAAGATACTGCCGAGGTTGCAGTTCCGATATTGCGACATTCTAAAGTTCTAAATGACGATGATTTTATCCATTTGCTAAAAAATATAACCGACATTAGATGTTATGTTGCTATTGCAAGAAGAGATAATATTAGCCAATCTTTATCTCATGCCTTAATTAGCACTTTAAAAAAAGATGTTATAATAAACCTTCTTATTAATAAAGGTTCTGAAATTTCTGATATTGATTATAAAATTATATTAGATAATTTTTCTAATGATCAAAAAATAGTTGCTCTAATAGCAGATCGTAGTGATCTTCCTGCTAGCGTGGTGCATAGTCTTTTTTCATTTGCCTCTGAGGATATAAAAGAGCAATTAACCAGTATGTATGATTTGGGCTCAGACTATGAATATAAATATGATGCAAATATTAATTCTAGAAAATTAAAAGTAACAGATAGTGAATTTATTGATAATGAAAGAATATTAAATGATAATATAAAGATTATAGACAGTTTATACAAAGCAGGAAAACTTAATTC
>CAZTUN010000086.1:0-7948 GCA_964616845.1 uncultured Rickettsiales bacterium
TTTCCCATGAAAATATTATATAGCCTAATCTAAGAGTGGCTCGTAGACTTTTTCATGGCAGACTCAATAAACTATCTTTAAAATAAGGTCGCCTATCCTTACCTTGCAAGAATGCTACCTAGTTTTTCCGTTCTTTTATAGAATTCATCACTGTTAACATCTATATTGTGTCTTTTAATAAATTCTTTATATCGTGTGAAATCTAAGTAAGACTTAACAAAATTAATAAAATTATTTTCTTCTGCCTCTGAGGAAGTAGAAATTTCATCATAATCTTCACTAGCACTATCTGGAGTTACATAAGCTAATCTAGATTTTTTCTCTTCAGTTCGCCTTAAATTATAAGTATATTTTGCTCCAAGTGCAGCGATCAAAGCATTTGTAGGACTTGATATGGCAAAACCTCTCCAGTTTGATTTAGGCAAAAAACCATCTTCATCATACGCTTTTAATATGTTATTTCCATTTTCTTGCTGTGCGTCTAGGACTTTAGAAATCCTCATACTGGCTGTTTTTATATGAGTAGATTTTTTTAAAGCTAATATTTGCTTAGAATGAATGCTATCTTCTCCATTTGAAGAACAATCAGAGGAAACTACCTGATTATTATTAGCTACCTTAGCATAATATCCAGCCCCACTATGACCTGTAAAAACTTTCTTTTTTTTATCTTCTCCTTTAACTCTTTTGTCTACATTTTTTATTTCTTCTGCTCTTCTTGGCTTTGTTGCTAAATGAACTGTAAGCATACGTGAATCTCTAGCAAAATCTACAATAGTTGAAGTAGTTCCATCTGTCATTTTTGCTTTAGATTGCATTTTTTTGTTAAAATTATTTTTCTTACCTAAAATAGCATCTACTATAAATTCCGCTTGATATATAGCATTTACTTTTTCATGAGTTTTCTTCTCTTCAGATCGTGCCGCATCTCTCACTTCGTTTATAAAAATTTTATTACTTTTTAAAATATTTAGGTATTCTTTATCTTGCTCGGATAAATCTGATTTTGCAATTTTACTTAGAGTCTTATATACTACAAAACCTTTTTTTACCCCTGTAGAATATCCTGATTCTATTTTTATTTTTTGCGTATTCCACCATGATAAGGCATCAGAAATTAATTTTTCTTCAGTAGCTGATTTATCTTTCATAATTGAGCCCTATTTTATGGCAAATATTTTCCTGTCATTAGGACTTATATCACATTTTAGTTACAAAATCTATAAACTTACTATCTGAATCGCAATACCAGAGTAATATCTTCTAAAATCATCTGCATGCATATATCTTATGAATCTTCCTTTACTTTCGATGAAGGGATCTAGAAAAGTAAAAAAATCATTATTTCTTTTTACCACCACTATCCAATGTCCATAAGTTCCTTCTTCTGTTTCATTTCCTTCGTAACTTAATACCATTATAGGAGATTTTTTAAGACATTCTTGCCATTCTTCTTGATAAAAATGCATTCTAATTTGAATATTTCTTTTGATGAAGAATTTTATTACATTCTCTGGAAAAATAATTTTGCTAAAATTTTTATACTGAAAATAACCATTTTTCTCAGCCATATTCTCTTGGTTAATTCCAAATTCATCTGCTAATTCTTTATATGTAGGCAATGGGTTCATTCCCCATGCCTTTAATAAAATCATACAAGAGGCAACCGAGCAAGTATGGTGAGGATAATAATCTTGCTCTAACTGGCAAACAAAAATTTTACGATAATAGTCTAAATCTTGTCTATTCATTAAAATATTTTTTAATAATTTAAGTAAAAAACTATTTATAGATCTTTGCTAATTCTAACAGCTCAGAATCTATAACCAATCCAGAATTTTTTGCAGAATTTACGTTTATTTCAAGTTGAATTTGTCCTGACTTAGTTATAAAACCTACCACTCCCTTTCTTTGAGCAAAATCTTTGCTTGAACTTACAGTAAGAATTGGCTCGCTAACAGTTTTACCAATTAAATAATTAGTTTCGGCAACTGACATATTACCTATATATAAAATATGACAATCTGAAAAACTTGAATCTTTATTAACAGAAATTAAATTTACTGAAGCTTTCTTGGCTACAGCTCTTAAATATCCTGCAACATCTTCATAATCACCAACCAAACAAATATTAGTTCTTCCCGTTTTATCTGGCCATTTTACAAAATTAATAAAATTATAAATAAATGCAGCCTTAACCGCACCTTCATCTTGCTGAGCATATATTGTACTTGTAAAAGACAATATAAATATTCCTAGCAAAAAATAGCGCAAATAAATCATAATATTTCTAAAACTATACTTGTAATTGTTAATTTAATCTAAAAATTATACGCAACCTTACCATAAATTACTCGTCCTATATCAGAATTAACTGAAAAAAGAGGGGAAACGAACTCTTGTCTTCGATCATGCAGTAAGTTTTGACCTACTAAACTAAGTTCTAAATTATTATAAGGCTTCCAACCTATTCTACTATCAAATTTTATATATGATTGTACGGGAGTTGGAGAATATCCATTCCACCCTCTCAAATTATCATTATAATAAATACTATTATCAAACTGAATATGCTCAGGTAAATTCATTCTTGATGTAAAACCTGCCTTATTTCGTGGAGAAAGACGCGTATAATAATTCTTATCTAAATCCGTACTTCCGTCAGTAAGACTAATATTTAAGAAATATAGGCTATAATTGGCATATAAATTCCAATCTTTAGTTACACTATAACGAGAACTTGCTTCAAAACCATAACTCTCCGCCTTTTGCTTATTTCCAACTATATAACTAGTAGTTCCTGATATCGTTTCAAAGCTTTGTAAATCGCTATAACTATTATAAAATGTTGCTATATCATAAGAAGTACGCCAATTTGGTTGCAATTTATAACCAAATTCGTAAGCAATCATATGTTCTGCATCATAATCTCTTGAACCATAAAAAGTCATTG
Source organism: uncultured Rickettsiales bacterium (assembly GCA_964616845.1). GTDB lineage: Bacteria > Pseudomonadota > Alphaproteobacteria > Rickettsiales > UBA6187 > CAYZBM01. The sequence goes on from CAZTUN010000086.1 coordinate 2,954, forward strand.
AACTTGGCACTTGCTCTTCTACAATAGAGTGCTCTCCCCTTGTTGGAGTTCTTGATGCTCTGGCAACTGAAGCCCAGATAGTTTGTTTATCATCTAATAAGTAGCTTAGTCTAGCATTTGGTTCAAGTTGAAAACCGCTGTAATAATCATGTTCTATTTTTGTTCCTAATGTTAAAAATAACTTATTTGGTATCAAAGAATATTTATCCTGAATAAATGCACTATATTTAACTTCGTCACTATCAGGTGGCAAATAGCTAATATAGTTATAACCATTTACAGCAACAGAAGTTAAATTATCCTTAAAATATCTGAAATTTCCTCCCCAAATAAAATCATTTTTGTCATTTAACATAACACTATGTTGGAAATCAAAATCAAATGTTGTTCTTTTTTGATCTAATACCGCAACTGACCTTTCAACGTAATCAATATAAGATTGGATAGATAAATTTGAACGATCGGATATTTTATGATCCCACTTGCCTACAACATTACCTCCATTATAATTTTCTACGCCATTATTATTTGTATGACTTAATCCACCAACCAACTGTAATTGATAAAGTTGCCTTTCATGTCCTTTATAGGCATCGCCATGAATTGAAAAATTATCTGCTATTCCTTTACTCCAATCTGCTCTAAATCCTGTACGATTATTAACCATATCATCCATCGCACCATTAGAATCCTTTGGATAAGAATTATTTTGTTTATCATATTTTGCATAAGTACGATAATAAACACCCTCAGAAGTTTTTCCGCCATGACGGGCACTTACGCCGCCATTATATTTACTACCTAAATATGCTTCTGCATAATTACCAACGGTGTTTTTTGCACTTTTAGTAATAATATTTATAACTCCATTTACCGCATTTGATCCCCATAGAGTTGCTCCAGGCCCTCTTATTACTTCTATACGATCAATATCTTCTAAAACATAATCTTGTTCGTCCCAATATACGCCTGAAAATAAGGGATTATATACAGTCCTACCGTCAACCAAAACCAATAATTTATTAGAAAATTGATTATTAAATCCTCTAATTGTTACTGCCCATTTTCCAGCTCCAATTTGTGCAACTTCAACTCCAGGTGCCATACGCAAAGCTTCAGGTATAGAAGTTACTCCAGACCTTTTTATGTCCTCATTTGTTATAACATAAACTGCTGCTGCTGATTGAAAAGGATCTTCCTCTTGACGCGACACAGAGGTAACTTTTACCTTATTTAAATCTTTAACTGATAAATTTAATAATTTATCTATATCTGTATCTGCTGCTAATGCTGTACCTGACATTAAAACAACAAACAATAAACTACATGCTATATTTTTTTGTTGAATACCTTTCATAAAACCCCTCTTGCCTACTTAAGAAACCTAACCTAGTTTCTTTAATAATTTAAACCAAGGCTACTATTTTCAACTTTAGGTGTCAACTCCATATAGGATATATCTATTTTTGTTAACTCTTTAAACATTGATTTATATGGAACCTGCTTAGTTTTATCTGTAATAAAATTAAGATTAAGCAAACTAACTACATGCCTGTATATTCGCGACTGAGTAGTTGGCGATATACTAAATAAATATTTAGCATTTCTCTTTCTTGAGTGAGAAATAGCTTTTTCAACTAATTGCTTTAAACAACTTCCATGTCTAATTTCTGGCAATAGTACTAGCCTTGAAAATTCACAATAAATCTTGTTTTCTAAATGAAGCTCAGGATAAATATTTAACATACAAAAATTATCTTCTTCTAATGGAGTATATCTTCGCTGCCCTGGAATTGAAAAATTAATGCGACATCCCCCAAGTACCTTAAGACCTTGTCTTATAACTATAATGTCACCTTCAATATCAAAATGATCTTGTTTTCCAGAAAAATCTTTTAGACCAAGATCAGCCTTATATAAATCTTCCCTAATTTTATAATATTGCTGCAATAAATAAGGATCTTTGGTTACTTCGTATATTAAATTGTTATTTTTATAATTTTCATTTAAATTTTCTGGAATTTCATATTTTATGCCTTTTTCTACGATTATTTTTATTGAGGAGTTAATTTGCTTTACCGAATCAATCTCTAAAATTGCTGTCATTTCAAAATACCTATTTGAACAAGTTATAACTTTAACATTATTCTCCTCTCTCTAAATTACATTCTTTAGTTTTGCTTCCTCCTTTCTTAAGAATAAATTTATCTAGAATAACAAAAATATAAAACTATTCAGTATCATATACTTATTAACCAAATATTAACTTGAGATAGAAAAACTTACAAGAATTACATTTAATGGTTTCAAAGTATTTAATTATTTAAATATTTTTATGTTAATTATAAAAATTCTAGATTGTTAACTTGCATTAAAATAAATTTTTCTATTATATCTTAAGTGTTAAGATTCAAGTAGGAACTTATAAAGGTCAGGAATGTATTTAAAAAACTTATCTAAGATTCAGCATTATCTTCACAATGCTCCTCTAAAAACAAAATTTACTATAATAATGATGTTTTTATGTGGACTTACAACCTTTATCTTATCATCTGCCTTTATGATAAATGATATAATTAATATCAGAGATCGTTTAGTTAGAGAGTTGAGCTTGGCTGGCGATATAATTGGCGAACGTAGTGCCTCAAGAATGGCATTCCAACAATCTGATAAGGCAACTTCTGATTTAGAAGTATTAAGTAAGAAACCATCAATACAGCTAGCTTGTTTATATACACAAGATCGTAATGTTTTTGCTAAATATTCTCCTAAATATTCTAATTATAGTGAATGTCCTAAAAATCCTAAATTTGGAATTTTTTATACTCATAATCAACTAGTTCTTCATGAACATATTGTTGATAAACGTTATTTATATAATGGCTCTATTTATATTCTATCCGATTTAAGAGATGTTTACGATCGCATTAATTTGTCTATTTTTATAATATTATGCGTCGTAAGCTTGGTAATGGCTATAGTATATTTAGTGTCACGAGGATTACAAAAAATTATTGTTACACCTATACTAACCTTAGTAGAAACAACTAGGCAAGTTGCCAAAGATGGTCAATATTCAATAAGAGCAACTAAATATTATGACGATGAGATTGGAGAATTATTTAATTCTTTTAATCATATGATGTCAGAGATACAAGATGCTAACTTAAATCTAGAAAAAAAAGTTAGAGAACGAACTTTTGAGTTAGAGCAAGCTAAAGTAAAAGCAGAAAGTGCCAATAAAGCAAAAAGTGAATTTTTAAGAAATATGTCACATGAATTTAGAACGCCACTTCATGCTATGGGTAGTTTTTCTTCTTATGGCATGAAAGAAGCTGAAACAGCAGAACGATCAGAATTACATAAATATTTCTTAAGAATATCTAGTGGCACACAAAGACTCCTTAAATTAGTCGAAGAGTTATTATCTTTAGCAAAACTTGAAAATGGACAAGAAATATTTAACTTTCAACTCAGTGATATTTTCACTACTCTAGAAACGGTGATTGCTGAAGAGCAAAGCTTAATTAATGATAAAAAAATTAATCTAGTTTTAAATAAACCAAATATAAATACAAAATTAATTTTTGATCATGATAAAATGGTACAAGTTTTTACTAATATAATAAGTAATGCAATAAAATTTACTCCTATTGGTAAAAATATTGAAATCAAGCTTACCGAAACTTCTTTACTTGATCCTCACAATAATATTTCTATTCCAGCAATAAATATTGCGATTTCAGACCAAGGTATTGGAATCCCAGAAGATGAATTAGAAAAGATTTTTGATAAATTCGTTCAAAGCAGCCGTACTAATACTGGAGCAGGCGGAACTGGACTTGGCTTATCTATAGCCCGTAACATGGTAAAAGGTCATAATGGAACTATTTGCGCCGAACATAATAAGGAAAGTGGCGCAACTTTTAAAATAACAATTCCTTACAATCTAACTGAAGGAAAAAAAATTATGAGTTTTAATAATTCTAATAACTAAATTTTATAATTTAATCATGAGGTAACTATAATGTCCCAAGCTCAAGCTTTAAAAATAATGACCGTTGATGACGATGTAACTAACTTAGAAATTTTAAGAAAAAATCTTCAAGATGCTGGTTTTGATTCTATCAGCTTTGAAGATGGCGATGTCGCATGGAACTTTCTTAACAACCATCCTAATGATGTTGATATAGTTTTACTAGATAAAATGATGCCTAGAATGAACGGCATGGAAGTCTTACAAAAAATGAAATCTCATGAGGTACTTCGCAATGTTCCAGTAATAATGCAAACAGGAGATATAGGCTCGGATCAAACTAGAGAAGGTTTAAATGCTGGAGCTTATTATTATTTAGAAAAACCATTTGATCCAAGCATAATGGTTGCCTTAGTTAATGCAGCAGCAAGAGACCATATTCAAAAGAATTCTGTTTTACGTAGTTTGAAACAAGAAAAAACTATATCCAAAATGTTAATTGATGGAAGATTTCGTTACAAAACCATTGAAGATGCAAAAAAACTTGCCGCAGCTTTGGCATATCATGCAGAAAACCCTAATGAAATTGGCATAGCTCTTGCAGAAATAATGGTCAACTCTGTCGAACATGGAAATCTTGATATAGGCTATGATGAAAAAAATTTACTAATGAGTGAAAATAAACTCGAACAAGAAATTGAGCGTAGAATGCAATTGCCTCAATACGCTAATAAATTAGTTTGCGTTAGATTCCAACGTGATAATGACATTGCAACAATTACTATTAATGATGAGGGACATGGTTTTCAGTGGCAAAAATATACTGAATTTGATCCTTTGCGCTTAACTGATTTAAATGGTCGTGGCATTGCAACAGCTACTATAATGGGATTAAAAATTGATTACCGTGATAATGGAAGCACTGCTATCTGCCAATATAAGACAAGTATGAAAGATCCTTTATGAGTCGCTTGTGAAAAAGTCTCTTTTTGTTATCCATTAAAGAAAATCATGACTTC
>CAZTUN010000087.1:0-7948 GCA_964616845.1 uncultured Rickettsiales bacterium
CTGAACAAAATCATACGCTTGAACTAACATATAGTTAAATTCTAAGAAACTTAAATTCTGCTCCCTTTCCAAACGTAATCTTACACTATCAAAGCTAAGCATACGATTTACTGAAAAATATTTTCCAACATCTCTTAAAAATTCTATATATTTTATATTCTCAAACCAATCGATATTATTGACTAGAATTGCACCATTTGCAGAATCATCAAATTTTATAAATCTTTTAATAATTTCTGTAATCGACTTTAAATTATCAGCTATTTGCTCTTTACTTTGTAGAGTTCTTGTTTCATCTCTGCCTGAGGGATCTCCACTTAAAGTAGGTGCACCACCTAGCAATATGAGTGGTTTAAAGCCAAGTTTTTGTATCCAACGCAAAATCATTAATTGAACAAGATTTCCCACATGCAAGCTTTTTGCCGTACAATCAAAACCAGAATATATAGGAAAGTTTATGTTCTTTTTTAATAAAGAAGCAATCTCTTCCTCATTGGTACATTGATGAAAAAAATTTCTATTATGTAGTAATTCTAGTAAAGAAGGTGAATTCATGATAATTAAAACCGCATTTATACGCATAGACTAATTAATGATTAACAACTTATCTAGTCAGTTCTATAAAAAAAGTAAAATGTTTTCTTTAATTATATTTATGATAACGAGGACATATTAATATAATTAATATAATTTTAACTTTTTATCCTTATAATCATACTTATTATGATAGATAAATATAAAATAATTTTAACTATGATAACTAGACCAATAGCCATATTAATTGGTATTATTTGCATGTTTGCTATAGCAATAGCAAAACCTTACAACTATTACAACTATAACAGCACAAGTTATTCCACCCCAAATACTAGCTCTAACGACAATTTAGTGCCAATGAAGGTAACTAGATTTACTAGCGGTACAGGATTTTTTGTTGATTACCAACATATTATAACTAATGAACATGTTGTAAATAGTTGTAATCACATAAGAATTAGAGGGGCTGTAGAACCATCATATGCTAAGTTAGTGGCTATAGATCATAAAAATGACCTTGCGTTATTAGTGACTAATAATCATCCTGTTCGCCCAGCTTTATTACGTGGCGAAAAAAATATAAAAATCGGCGAAAATGTTTCAGTATTAGGATATCCTCTTAAAAGCGGCATAACAGGAAAATATGTGGTAAAATATGCCCAAGTAACTGATACTTCTATGTATAGCGATGTGCCAGGAAGCATTCAATTTACAGATACAGTAGAAAAAGGAAATAGTGGCGGGCCTTTAATGGATTCATCAGGTACTGTTGTTGGGGTTGTAGTAGGAAAAATGAGTTTTTATCCTCTTGATCAAAAAGGACATAAAATTAACACCCCCATTAAAACTTCAAGTATTGCAATAGGATTACAGAAGTTAAAAGAATTCTTAGATAAATTTAACGTGCAATACTATACTAATGACGTAGCCATATCATATGACAAACCTTATATGGAAGCACAAGCAAAACAATATATAGTTAATGTTCATTGCATCAAATCAGAAACTAACGAATATACAAATAAAAGCAAAGAAGGAAGCTTTGAAATAATGTCGTTAGACGAAAACAACTCTAAATAATTCTATCGTCTTTTGGCCTTATTTTTATTGGCATAAGGATTCTCGCTTTTACGCAACATCATTCTAATAGGAACACCTTTTAAATCAAACGTTGTTCTTAAATCATTAATTAAATAACGACGATAACTATCTGGCAAATCCTGAGGATAATTGACAAATAAAGTAAATGTTGGCGGTCTAGTATTTCCTTGCGTAATATATTTTAATCTAATTCTACGCTTATTGCTCGATAGTGGAGGAATATTTTTTTGTTCTGCTTGTTTCAACCACTCATTCATTTTTGATGTCGAAAACCTTTTATTCCACATTTCATATGCATCTAAACATGCATCTAAAATATTTTTTACATTTTGCCCTTTTAAAGCAGAAATAGTAATAACAGGAACGCCAACTACAAGGGATAGATGTCTGTTAACCTGATGTTCTATCTCTTCTAAAGTTTCTTTTTTATTCTCAATTAAATCCCATTTATTAAGAGCTATAACTAATGCTCTACCCTCATTTATAACAATTTCTGCAATAGATAAATCTTGCTTTTCTAAAGGTATAGTGGCATCAATCATTAAAACTGCAACATGCGCAAAAGTTAAGGCTCTCAGCGAATCATCTACAGATAATTGTTCTAATTTCTCGGTAATATTAGCCTTACGTCTAATACCTGCTGTGTCTATAAGCTTTATGTCGCAACCTTTATAATTTAATTCAATGGCTATAGAATCCCTAGTTATACCAGCCTCAGGACCAACCAAAACTCTATCTTTGCCTAATATTTTATTAATAAAGGTCGACTTACCTGTATTAGGTCTGCCAATTATCGTGAATTGTAAAGCCTTATCATTACGAGAATCTAAATCTATTGTCAGATCATCAATATATTTTGCATTATCAGTTTTATTGTAAACATCTTCATGACTTAATATTTCTTGGTATAAATCAGACATACCTTCATTATGTTCAGCTGAGACCATTAGAGTTTCAGAAAAACCTAAATTAAGTGCTTCAAAATAACCTTGCTGCCCTTTACTTCCCTCACATTTATTTACTAATAACAATACTGGTTTATTTTGTTTTCTTATCCATTTGGCAAAGAACCTATCTTCCTCAACGATTCCTGCTCTTCCATCAACTACAAATAATAGTAAATTTGATTCATCTACTGCTATTTTAGTCTGTTGCATCATACGTTCTTCTAGACTATCTTTCTTGGCATTCTCTAGTCCTGCCGTATCTATAACTTTAAATTTACTGCCTGCGACAATAGCAAATCCTTCTCGGCGATCTCTGGTAACTCCAGGTCGATCATCAACAATAGCATGACGTTTACCAACCAAGCGATTGAATAAAGTAGATTTGCCAACATTAGGTCTGCCGATTATCGCAACTGTAAACATATAAATATTTTTAACTTTCTTTAAAATTATGCTCTAAATTTCTAAATTATAGAGCTAGAACTTAGCTAATTTAGTATTAGCTTGCAAAATATCAGTCTACGTACTAGAATCAAGGGCTATTTAATATAAAAAATGAGTTTAAGGGCATAATTTATGGGTTTTGCTGATAAATTTAATAAAAACAAACCTACTGCACCTAGCAGTAATAATGACGCAAATTCACCTAACAATGGCGATAATACTGATTCTGCTATATCAGGGGGTGGTTTTGCCAATAAGTTTTCTGGCAAAAATGTAAAGCCTGAGGGTGCTGGCTTTGCTGACTCTATGTCGAAAAAGAACTCACCGCAATCTTATACTGATAAAGTTACAAGAAGAAGCGACCTAGTATATTTAGTACACGGAAAAGATCGTGGTCGCGATGCATGGCATTATGTGCTTGTAGAAAAAAATAAGCTTTCTATGTTCTTAAAACAAATCGAAACTGGCTCTATTGACGTAGCATTATATGGAGAGGTGTTGCGCTCTGGGTGGGGAGCAAATCCTCCTCCTGAAATAGTTAAAGAAATTGAAGAAGAATTTGGTTAAGCCTTACTTTTAATAAGACTTAATTTTATTTTTATTATTTAATTTCAAGATAAAATTATAATTTATATTATTTTATATTTATGTCCTTAAAAGGCGAGATTTCTTTCTGGTACAAATCCCTAAATAAGAGAGATAGGTTCTTTTTCTTTATACTAATTTTTATTATAATAGCCCCTTTATTATATAACTACCTGCCAAAATCATCTACTAAACAAAGTAACTTAAATAAAAATATTTCATTAAAGAAACTTGATACTCAAATTGAGAACATAAAAGCCAAACCTGTCAAAAAGAAGCCTGCTTTTCCTAACAATTATATATTAGCTAGTGATAAGGAACTTTCTTTATGTCAAAATTTTAATGACAAGACTCCTAAACAAATGGAGTGTTTTGTCTCTACAAATCATGGGTATAACATACTTTATCAGCAAGGAAGTTACTTAAATGGCGGCGCATTTAATCAGTTTTTTAATGACAAGCTCCTTGCGCAATATGTTACCACCAATGATAGTAAATTATTTATGTATAATAATAATGTATATTACTCTATACCAAAATACACTTCTTCGCAAAGACAAACTCTTGCAGATTATGTAAATAAAAAATTAGTTAAATTATCTTCGATTCCTTTACAAAGAGTTATTTATCTTCGCAACATTATAAAAAGACTTCCAGTAAACTGTATTGCCTTGTTCACAAAAAATAATTTAAGTCTTCAGGATATTAATCTTCTTACAAAATTTGGTATTGATAAGAAAAACTTACCTGATTTTAAAAAAATATATGAAACATTAGTAGTTATATACCAAACTGATTCTGTACTAAAAAAGGTTCGTCACGATTACCTTGTATTAAGAATGTTTGAAATGGGTCATATTCTTGATAATCCAGAAGAATATATAGAGCTTGATGATAAGCAAAATATTATATATACGAATCTTAATTGGACAGATTTTTTTGCAACTAAAGCATCATTCAAAAATCTTCATAGATTAGTCTTAGATTTTTATAGTGTAAAGAGCGACCCTAAAACACACCTACCAATATTAGTTATCAAGGAACGCTTTGATAATAATCGTGATCACTTATTAGATTTATTCAATAATTTATCCTATAATGAACTTCTCTCTCAAGTATTTGCGTTAAAAAATAATTTATTTAAAAATGGAACTATAGAATATAATACTAAACATAATCCTACAAAGTTACTAGCCAGTAAAGAGCTTGTTGATATATACCTAAATAACTATCCTAAACCAGCTGCTGCAAAAAATAGAGCCTATGAGCGCATTTCAGAACTAAATTATTTATTCCAAATATTTGAGAGCGAACTTAGTAAGAAGCAATTAGATAAAATTGATGATAAAATTTTATGGGCAGACATAAAAAATCCTCACTTTAAAAAAATATATGACAGTACCTTGATAGTCCTTAACCAAGCTGGAGATTTTGAACCATTTAATCCATACGCCGCTAAATATCGCCTAGATAAGACAGAGTTAGAGAAAAAACGCAACGAAATTAGCGATAGCGCACGTTGGAATATCGAAAAACATATTCCTTAAAGCTAGTTAACAAAAAAAGAACCTTTCCAATCCGATTGCTATATTACGCACCAAATCGGCGCATGGTCTGAAGGTTTATCAAGTTTTCGCAAAGATAATTCTACATCACAATTTTTAATAGCATCAGCTGCCTCTGGAGATAATAAAATATGGTCTATCCTTAGTCCCTTATTTTGTTGCCACGCACCCGCTCTATAATCCCACCAAGTAAATTGTCTATTATTAGGATGCATAACTCTATATGCATCAAAAAAACCAAGACCAATTATACTATTAAATCTTTTTCTTTCTTCATAATGAAAGCATATAGTTGATTCTAATGACAATGGATCAAAAACATCTATAGCTTCTGGAGCTACATTAAAATCACCAACGATAAATAATTTCTCTTTAAATTTTAGAAGTTCTTTAGCTTTTAAATATAAAGCATCAAAAAAAATTTTCTTATATGTAAATTTATCAGAATCTATAGATTGTCCATTAGGCACATAAACATTTACAATTCGTATAGCTTCATTATTCAAAGAAATAACTGCTTCTATATATCTTGCCTGACTATTATCTATTTCTGGATAGTTAAGAATTTTTATTGATTCATCTATAGGATACCTTGAAATTATAGCAACGCCATTATATGTTTTTTGTCCACTTACCACATAGTTATATCCTAAATTATCTAATACTGATTTTGGGAATGAGTGTTCTTCACATTTTAATTCTTGTAGAGCTAAAACATCTGGAGCGTCTTTTCCTGATAAGTATTTAATGAGATGATCTATACGAGAATTTATAGAATTAACATTCCAGCTTGCTATTTTTACCATTTATTTTACCCACCATGTATCAATGAAAGCTAAATTATATGGCGGAACTATAGCTGGACGACCAAATTTATTCCAGTAAATAAGACGATGTGTGCGTGAATGCCACTGTGGAACAACGTAAAAATTCCACAATAAAACTCTATCTAAAGCATAAGCTGCTGTTTTTAGATCTTCTTTTGATGAAGACTTGATTATTTTATCAATTAATATGTCAACAACAGGATTTTTTATGCCAACTAAATTTAAACTACCATTTTGCTCAGCCATACTTGAGTGCCAATAATTATATTCTTCAATGCCAGGCATAATACCTTGAGTATACCACTGCACTATAATATCAAAATCAAATGTTTCTTGTCTTTTTATATATTGTGATATATCCACCGTTCTAATTGTTGAATCAATGCCTAATTTTTTTAAATTACGAGCATAAGCTGCGGCTACCCTTTCAAATGCTTGAGAATTTAGTAAAAATTCTACAGTAGCTGGCTTACCAGTACTTGGATCAATGCGATGCATATCTTTAATTTTCCAACCTGCTTGATCAAGTAATTTTTGTGCCTTTAATAAATTTTCTCTATTATCACCACTACCATCGCTAAATGGAGGATTATAAACATCGGTAAAAACTCTTGGCGGTAATATATTTTTATACGGCTCTAATAATTTTAATTCTGCTGAAGTAATTTTACCAGAAGAAGCATATTCAGAATTGCCAAAGAAACTTTTATTTCTTTGATATGCATTATAAAATAATGTTTTATTAGACCATTCAAAATCATAAGCATAATTAAATGCTTCTCTAACTAAAAGATTGTTAAATTTATCTTTTCTAATATTAAAAGCAAAACACTGCATTCCCGTTGGCGTGCCATCAAAAAGCTCTTCTTTAATCATTTTATGCTCTTTAACTGCCAAGTTATTATATGAGGTTGCCCAAGTCTTAGCTATATTTTCACGCCTAAAATCATACTCCCCTGCTTTTAATGCCTCCACAGCTACAGTATCATCACGATAATAATCATATCTAATTATAGCAAAATTATTTCTTCCCTTATTTACTGGCAAATTACGTCCCCAGTAATTCTTATCAAGCTCATATTCTATATATCGTCCTGCTTGCAAAGCTTTTACTTTGTAAGGTCCACTACCCATAGGAGCTTGTAAAGTTGTTTGATCAAATTTATGAGTACTGTAATATTTTTTTGAAATTATTGGCAAATTACCTATTATGATGGGCAATTCTTTATTTTGTGTATTATTGAAGGTAAATTTCACTTTTGAATCTGAAATTTTTTCAACCCCTTTTACATCTTGATAATACATTTTATATTGAGGATGACCTTCTTTAATCAAAGTATTAAAAGAAAAAACAACATCATCTGCTGTAATTTTTGCTCCATCTTGCCATCTTGCAATCGAACGTAAATTAAAAGCAATCCATTCTCTTGTATTAGGCATTTCAATTGATTCAGCAATAAGTCCATAAGCTGAATCTGGTTCATCTGCTGGACTGATTGTAAGTGTATCAAAAGTCATTTCAGTTCCAGCTGCAGAAACTCCTTTTAATATAAAAGGATTAAGATTATCAAATGTGCCAACAGCAGCTAGCTTAACCTGCCCTCCTTTAGGAGCTTGAGGATTAACATAAGCAAAATTTTTAAAACCATTTTGGTATTTTGGCTGACCAAATATGGATATAGCATGAACTGGTTGAATTAATTGTTTATTGACAAGATTATTAGCCATTAATGGAAAATTATAACTAACTAAAACCAATCCTATTAAGGCGGTATAATACTTAATAGACTTTATTTGCATGTACTAACTATCTTTATATAAATTTATATTTTTCTAGCTTCTTCTATAAGCATTATAGGTATACCATTGCGTATAGGAAATGCAAGACCAGCACTATGACTGATTAATTCATTATTTTCTTCATCATACTTTAGAGGCTTTT
>CAZTUN010000088.1:0-7792 GCA_964616845.1 uncultured Rickettsiales bacterium
CTACTTACTCTAATAACGAAACCAATCCTATAAGTTTTGGCGAGAATGGAAGTATCAATATAAAAATTCGTAGCATGGTAAACCTTACACCTCCAGATCCTAGCAGCTATCTTGCTCAAGTTATTTTTTCTAAAGAAATTACTACGAAAAATAAAACTATAACTGAAAATAAAGTTGCTCTAATTGGCTACACTTACGTAGATTTAAAGATGAATGAAGCTGAACGGCTAATTAATCCACTTGGTTTTCAAGTTATTAGTTACAAATTAGATGACTATAATTTATAATTAAATTTAATAATGAATCTTATAACTATTTTTATGTTTTTATTTATAAACTAGAATTGCGGTTTATTTTAATATGCTAAATATAACAAGAATTTTTAGATCACTAAAATTATCCATAATCTCTGTATTACTGGTATTTTTTAGTTATAATAGCAGTTTTTGTGAAATTCCCGTAACGACAGATAGTCGTATAAAAACTTTTGTTTATAATGAAAATGAGGTATTTCATATAACTGTAAATTATGGTTACATGACAAGTATAGAATTTGCTAAAAATGAAGATATCAATACTATTGCGCCCGGCAATGGTTATGCTTGGAAATTTATTAAAGATGGTAGAAGGCTTTTCATTAAGGCACTTGAAGGAAATACACAAACAAACCTAACAATCATTACCTCAAAACATACTTATCAATTTGAACTAGAGTCAAAAAACCCTTCTGATGGTATTGATGATCAGTTGGTTTATGTTGTAAGATTCTTCTATCCAGATGAATTACTTGACCAGCCAAATCCAAAAATTGATATGTCTAAGTTTATGCCAGCATCAACAAATGCAGTTGCAAGTAAGCATTTTAATTTTAATTATACTCTGTCTGGTTCTTATAAGATTCCTCCTACAAAAGTTTTTGATGATGGTATATCTACTTTCATGCAATTTCCTAACAATAACGCTGTCATTCCACATATATTTGTTGTTTCAGATGCAGGTACTGAAATACAAGCTTCTTATTCACGAAAAGGAGAATATATAGTTATAGATGGCGTACATTCTCAAATATCAGTAAAATTAGGATCTGAGGAAGCTTCGATATATAATGAACAGAAAAAATAACTTCTCTAATATTTTTATTGAGTTCTAAAAATTATGAATGAGCATAAAACACAACAAACTAATGAAGATTTTACTCAAGATATAGCAGCAGATGTTGCCTATCCTTATAGTGAGGAACATATTGATGGCATTGATGAGCATTTGAATCCTCTAGATCCAAATTCTGAAAACAATCCTCATTCTCTTGGAGAAAACGAAGCTGGCACAGAGAATGAAGAGGAAAAGAAAGAAGAAGGTGTGTTAAATAATTTAGGATCTCAGCTTCATTCTGCTCCTACTCGTAGTTTATTTATCTTTATTATTCTTTTCGCAATTTCTTCTTTTGTTATATATAAAATATTTATTCAATCGGACAAAAAGAAACAAGAAGTTGCAAAAAACAAAGAAATAGCTGCAACCCAACCAGTTGATAAGGCTAAACCATTGCCTAAAGACAGTAGTAAGGCAGAAACAGATTTTCGTCAAATAGAAGAACCAAAACTTCCTGAAATTGAAAAAGTTAAAAATAAAGATGATGCCTTAAGTTTAAGCAAAGAAGATCTAGAAGTACCTCAAGCATTTATTGATCAAAATACCGAAGTTCCAACTCCACCTTCATTGCCTGTTAAAGCTCCTAATTTAACTAATGACAAGCCGATAGCTCCAGTAGCAGTACCTCAGCCTACTCAAGTCATACAGCAACCTCCTGTAGTTCAACCAACACTTCAACAACAACCTCAACAGGCTCAGCAGCAGCAACCAGTAGGTCCTAGTGCTGAACAAATAGAAGCTCAAAAGAAAGCAAAGCGAAACGCCAGCATGATGGTAACAAATGGTGGTGGCTCTCCAACTGCCAAAAACGATGTTGGCGATTCAAATGGTAATGTTTACATGAAAGATATAGGTAATTCTAAAGAACCTAAATCAGTTGTAACTAAAATGACTAATACGGACTTCTTAGTCGCTCAAGGAAAAGTAATTACAGCGGTACTTGAGACTGCTATTAATACAGATTTACCTGGTACATTGCGTGCTATTGTTAGCAGAGATGTTTATGCTGAATCTGGTCGTAGTGTTTTAGTTCCAAAAGGATCTCGCATAATAGGTAGTTACGATAATAATATAACTTTTGGTCAAAAACGTGTTCTTATAACTTGGCATAGAATTATCATGCCAGATGGCTTGGATATTATAGTAGACTCGCCAGGAGTTGATCCTTTAGGACGTTCTGGGGTTAGAGGTCTTGTCGATAATAAATATTATGAATTATTTAAAAATTCTATTTTATTAAGCACTATAAGCATCGGTGGTTCTGCAATACTTGGGGGATCATCGGCATCATCATCGATTAATACTACTACGACAAATTCTGGTGGAGGAAGTACAACCAGCCAAACTGGCTCTCCAACAGATTTTGCTATACTTGGTTCGGTACAGGATTTACAAAGTATTGCCAAAAAAATTACTCAAAATTCTTTAGATGCGCAACCAACTATAACTATTGATCAAGGAACTCTAATCAATATATTTGTTAATAGAGATTTAGTTTTTCCAGCAGATAGAAGTCTTAATGGTCCTTCTTTTGTAAACTAAATTCTTCATCTAGGTTTAAAGTTTTTTGCTCTTTTGGGTAATTTGTTTGTAGAAAATATTTTTAAGTAAGTATATATTTTGAAGCTAGATATTTTAAGTAGTGAAAATAATATTTTTAGGTAGAATAAATGGAATATACAGCTTTAGAAACATATTTAAATCCACTAAAATCAATATTTGAGCAAGAGGGAGTTAACGAGATCTCCATAAATAAGCCTGGTGAAATTTGGGTTGAGAAATTTGGTGAAATGACCCCTTTTCCAATGCCAGAGCTTGATTTTGATCATTTAAGAGGACTGGCAAGATTAGTTGCTCAATCAACAGAACAATTTATTAGCGAAGAACACCCTCTATTATCAGCTACCTTACCTAACGGATATCGTATTCAGGTAGTTTTCCCTCCTGTGTGTGGTGCAAATAATGTAGTAATGTCTATTCGTAAAGGATCTGTCTTAAAATGGGATCTTGAGGACTACGATAAAATGGGGGCTTTTAAAGAATCATCGATTGGAGAAGCTTCTAGTCCAGAAGATGAGGAGCTAAAATCTATTCTGGATAAAAAAGATATTAAGCAATTTATTTACAAATCTATTTTATACAAAAAAAATATTATCATTAGCGGCGGTACTTCTACTGGTAAGACTACTTTTACTAATGCTTGTATAAGAGCCATACCTACTAATGAACGCTTAATTACAGCCGAAGATGCTCGAGAAATAATATTAGATCGCCATCCAAACAGTGTAAATCTTGTTGCCTCAAAAGGAGATCAGGGACGAGCAAAAGTATCGACTCAGAATCTTATCGAAGCTTGCTTACGTATGCGTCCAGATCGCATAATAGTTGGAGAGCTTCGTGGCTCCGAAGCATTTAGCTTTTTACGTGCCATAAATACTGGTCACCCTGGCTCTATTTCTACACTACATGCAGATACTCCTAATATGGCTCTAGAACAATTAAAATTAATGGTAATGCAAGCAGGCTTAGGTATGCCTCCCTCTGAGATAAAAGATTATATAAAGCAAGTTGTCGACATCGTTATTCAATTAAAACGTGGAGAAAAAGGAAGGCGCTTTGTATCGGAGATTTATTTTAACCGTTATTAAATTTGGATTCCTATGGAAGAATTTGTAAGGTTTTTACGAAATGTAGTAATTATAACATTACTTGTACTGCTAGTTGTTTTAACTTGCTTTCAAATTTCTGCGGTTATCTTAACTCTAATCGTTGATGGAACCTCTGCCGTTAGTCTCAGTGGCGATATTCCAAAAGATGTAGCGTTTTTCTGGAAGAATTTTTTTACCAAATGGTCTTATTGGTGGAATAATAAATATGCTTTATCTCTAACTACTTATGAATTCTTTGTTCCAAAAATTTTCTTTGCCACTTTTGCACCTCTTTTTGGCATTGGAATTATTGCTTTTCTATTCCGTGCTCCCCTTATGGATTGGAGACCTTTTAAAAAGAAAGAGGCTTTACATGGTAGTGCGCGCTGGGCAACTGAAGCTGATATAGTAAAAGCTGGATTGCGTTCAAAGAAAGGAATGCTACTTGGACGCGATACAAAAGGTAAATTACTAATTGCAGATGGTTTTCAACATGCACTGCTCTTTGCTCCTACTGGATCAGGTAAAGGGGTAGGATTTGTTATACCAAATTTATTATTTTGGGATAATTCTGTTGTAGTACATGATATAAAACTAGAAAACTACGATTTGACCAGTGGTTACAGGCATACAAAATTAAATCAAAAAACTTATGTATGGAATCCAGCAGACCCAGATGGAAAAAGTCATTGTTACAATCCTATTGATTGGGTAAGCAATAAACCAGGTCAAATGGTAGACGATGTACAAAAAATAGCTAACTTAATTCTTCCTGAACAAGAATTTTGGGAAAACGAAGCTAGAAGCTTATTTGTTGGTGTGGTTTTGTATCTAAAAGCCGCAACGGATAAAATAAAGTCTTTTGGTGAAGTGGTAAGAACAATGCGTAGCGACGATGTTGCCTATAATCTAGCGGTTGTATTAGATACTATAGGCAAACAAATTCACCCTGTATCTTATATGAACTTAGCTTCATTTCTACAAAAAGCAGATAAGGAGCGTTCTGGTGTTGCATCTACTCTAAACTCTAAATTAGAGTTATGGGCCAACCCATTGATTGATACTGCAACAGCTACTAGCGACTTTAATATCATGACTTTTAAAGAAATCGCAACTACAGTGTTTGTCGGAGTAACTCCTGACAACTTAAAACGTCTGCAACCTTTATTACAAGTATTCTATCAACAAGCAACTGAGTTCTTAAGCCGAAGACTGCCTTCTTCAACAGAAAAATACGGCGTGTTATTTATGATGGACGAGTTTCCAACTTTAGGTAAAATGGAGCAGTTCATGACTGGTATAGCTTATTTTCGTGGTTATCGCGTTAGGTTATTTTTAATTATTCAAGATACAGAACAGCTAAAGGGTATTTATGAAGATCATGGTATGAATTCATTCTTATCTAACTCAACTTATCGTATAACTTTTGCTGCCAACAACTATGAAACAGCTGACCTAATTTCTAAATTAGTAGGAAACAAAACCGTAGATCAAATTGCCGCAAATAAACCTAAGTTTTTTGATTTAAATCCAGCTACCAGAACGATGCATATTTCACCGGCACAACGTGCATTATTATTACCTCAAGAGGTAATTAATTTAGATAGAAGTGAGCAAATATTGCTTATTGAGTCTAGCCCTCCAATAAAATCTAAAAAGATTTTATATTTTAAAGATAAAATGTTTACAAAAAGATTACTTCCCCCTACTCAAGTACCTATACAAGAACCTTACGATCCACGCAAAGCTCAAGAAGAAAGAGAAGCTGCCGCAGCTGCAAAAAAAGAACGTGAAGGTAAAAAAGAAGAGCAATCTGCTTAAGTAATAAATAATTTTTATATTGAACTAGCAATCTTATCAAAGATATTATATGTTAATATTTTAATACAACCTTTAAGCATATATATGATTTTATGAAGCAAGGACTTAGTGATTTATTTTTAACTCCAGAACAAAAACTTACATCTGCAATTAATTTGCTAAATTCAATAATTCAACGTATTCCAGCCCCTAAAATAAATGAAATTATTGTTAAAAATTATAATGGATATAATATTCTAGATATATTTGATCATATAAATTTAAAATTAGTAGATGAAAATAAATATTCATTAACTAACTCAAAAGGAGAAATTCTTAATAGAGGTAACATATTAATAAACTTAACCAATCTTAGTGAGAATTTTAGTTTTAATTTTGGTGATACCAATTTTAAATCTATAAACCAACTTTTTAAGAGTACTTTTGCACAATCTGTAGGTTCTATACTAAATCTACATACAGACAACTCACCTCTTGAGCTTCCTGGAAATCTTCAAGCTATTTCTCCAACCGGAGAACCAAATACCAGTAAATTAGATTGGTTTGTTGGCTCTTATGCCTCTCCTGCAAAAAGATCTAGAACTGATGATAATGGGTTACCTCAAATAAGTATGGGTTACAATCCTTCAGAAAATCTTTTTGCTGCAACAGATAATATACTAGCACCTACTACTAACTTTACGCACAGGAAAGCACCTCCTCAACAATTAGGATTTCAACCTCCAATAGGTGCTGCATTGGGCGTAAGTTATGAGCCTGTTTTAACCTCAGGAGATCCTTTTGCTAACTTTGATTACAGTTATGAACCTTCTCAACCATCAGGAAATAGTTTTCCTCAACAACCTCCAATAGGTGCTGCATTGGGCGTAAGTTATGAGCCTGTTTTAACCTCAGGAGATCCTTTTGCTAACTTTGATTACAGTTATGAACCTTCTCAACCATCAGGAAATAGTTTTCCTCAACAACCTCCAATAGGTGCTGCATTGGGCGTAAGTTATGAGCCTTTTTTAGCCTCAGAAGATCCTTTTACTGTAAAAAATACTGCCTCTCAATTACCTAATATTGATCTAACAGATGATAATAAAACTAAACTTATACGTGAAGCTTTATCTATACTCAAAAATCTTATTCAATCTGCTTTGACGACTCAGAAAGCCTTTTATGAAAGGAAGAGAAGATATATAGATTGTTTAGGAAGATTAAAAGATGACATTTCTAAAGATAATCCTTTACCAACCCATTACTTAAATCAAAAAAAATATACAATATACGAGCTTATAGACTCATTAAATTTATATTTAATAACTAATGGACAAGAAAATAATTTATTATTATTCCGTAGTAAATCTGGTCAACCTATCTACAGTTTAGAATCTAGACATATGGAACCATTTGCTGCTCAAGACCAATATTTATATCAAGGTAATAAACATATTTCGTATAAAGATCTTCTGCCAACATTAGATAATACTATAAAATGGCTTACCAAGGCTAAAGACACTGATATTTGTCCTAAACAAAAACCTATTTCTGCAGATGAAATACAAATACTGCAAAATTTTCTTAAAAAACCAAATTCTGGGGAAAGACCTACTTTTCCTTACAACTATGTTGGTTTAATAGATAATCCTACAGAAGATTTTTTCTCTACTATAAATAAAATTAATTATTTATTCTACCATGGCATTGATCATAAGGCAGCTCTATTATGTCCAAGGGATGTATTAGGAAATATAGTTTTAGAACCTAATGCCAATAATTATTCAGTTTGTTTGTACCATGGCTCACAACAAGTACATAATGTTCATATAAATACAATAAATTCTCTTTTATCCAGAGCATATGATGGCCATCAAATCAATCATTCTAAGACTGCGACTGATTATAATCCATCTTTATTACGAGCAAAAGCTACCTTACCAGATAAGGCAGCACCAAGCCTAGGAGATCAAGATACTCCGCCAGAAGGAGATCTATTTCTAGATCATCCAGATTCTTTTCCTTTGACTAATCTGGATGAAATTTTTGCAGTAAATGGATTAGACCATAACCTATTTTTAGAACCATAAGTACGCTAGTTTAACTTCTTGATTTCTGACAAGCAAAACTTTCAAGGAAGTCTGCCGTGAAAAAGTCTACGAGCCACTCTTAGATTAGGCTATATAATATTT
>CAZTUN010000089.1:0-7772 GCA_964616845.1 uncultured Rickettsiales bacterium
TAGAGAAAAATAATCGTAAGATAATTTTTGCCAATTACGTTGAAACAAGCAATAAGCAAAACTTAATTGCTATAAGCAACACCAAGAAATCTGCTAAAGATAAATTAGAACTAATAACAAAAGAGAAATTATAAAATATCTTCTACTATATTTGCTTCCATTACATCATAATGCTGGTCTTTTGCTTCATCTGACTGTAAATTTTCTTGTTCTGGAAGACTAGAATAATTATTATCAGATTCTTTTGTATAATTTCTTTTGTCTTGGTTATTACTACGCTCATAAGCAAAACTATCTTCTATTAATCTAGCATAGTGATCCGCATACTGAAAATTATGTTCCGCCGCTATTCTATCCCCCATAGATAATGCATCTTTTGCTTTATCTAAATATTTATATTGCATAGCCCTAGCACGCTCTTGACGATTTCCTGAACTATGTCCCAAGCTATGTTTCTTAAATTTTGAACCACTTCTTCTTTCACTAAAACGTTTCTGATGCATATTTTACAATTTTACCTTTTTATAATAAATTTTTCTTGAATTAGTTAGCAACCACTACGCAACGATTAATTCCTGATAAATCTTTACGGAACTCTACAAATTTAAGACCATGTTCTGCCATAATCATGACAACATCTTCGTGTTGTCCAAGACCACACTCTAAAAAAGCCTTACCTTTAGTTATTAATTTTTTTTTAATCAAAGGAGCTAGTTGGCGGTAGCAATCTAACCCATCTTTTCCCCCATCAAGAGCCTGTAATGGCTCAAAAGATCTAACATCAGGATCAAGATCTGCAATATCAGATAAAGATATATAAGGCGGATTGCTGACTATTATATCAAAAACACCATTATATTCAAAGCCTGACCAATTGACTATACGAAATTCTGCCCTTTTTGCAAGATCTAATTTAAAGGCATTTTCCCTAGCTATTGCAATCGCATCTTGAGAAATATCAACACCAACGCCAGTACTAGAGTCAATTTCATTCAATAAAGTAAGTAATAGACAACCACTCCCTGTACCAAGGTCTAATATTTTTAAACCTTTATCATCTTTATTATAGTGATCAATAACAGCTTCAATGATAGTCTCACTGTCTGGTCTTGGTATTAATACATTTTTATTTACTCTAAATTCTTGCGAGAAAAATTCTTTCTTTTCTAAAATATAGGCTATTGGCTCATGCTTTTTTCTGCGTTCAATAAGTGATATATATTTATCTTCTTGTTCTAAATTAATTAATTTATCTGCTTGCCTTAATATATCTTCGCGACTAAATTTTAAAACTTGCATCAACAATAATTGTGCGTCTATCGCAAAGCTTTCAATCTGCGCAGCTAAAAGCTCGTGCTTGGCATACTCCAATAGCTGCTTTATTGTTTTTGGCATAAATATTTCATTATAATAAATTAATCAGCGGCATTAGCTAGAATTGTTGCTTGATGATCGGCGATTAGAGCCTCAATAAGTTCATCTAGATCACCTTCAGAAACTATCTCATCTATTTTATAAAGAGTAAGATTAATCCTATGATCTGAAACTCTACGCTGTGGAAAGTTATAGGTACGTATTCTTTCTGATCTATCACCTGATCCAACTTGACCCTTTCTTTGTTGCGCTCTTTCAGATTCTAGTCTTTCTCTTTCTGCTTCATATAATCTTGCACGAAGAATTTTCATAGCTTTAGCTCTATTCTTATGCTGAGATTTTTCGTCTTGTTGCGATACAACAACTCCCGTAGGTATATGCGTAATTCTTACCGCACTATCTGTTGTATTAACAGATTGACCACCAGGACCTGAAGACCTAAAAATATCAATACGTAAATCTTTTTCATCAATATGAATATCAACTTCTTCAGCCTCTGGTAAAACTGCAACCGTTGCGGCCGAAGTATGAACCCTACCACTTGCCTCAGTTGCGGGTACTCTTTGCACTCGATGAACTCCTGATTCAAATTTCATTCTGGCAAATACACCCTTACCCGAAATACTAGCTGATGCTTCCTTATAACCTCCTGTTCCTGTTTCAGAAACAGACATAATCTCAAACTTCCACCCTCTTCTGTCACTATATCTTTGATACATTCTAAATAATGCTGTAGCAAATAGTGCAGCCTCATCACCTCCAGTGCCAGCCCTTACCTCAATAATAGCATTTTTCTCATCATCTCTGTCTTTTGGAAGTAGTGCTATTTGTATTTCTTTTTCTAATTCAGGAATTTTCTTTTGCAAAGCTATCAACTCATCATGAGCAATATTTTTCATTTCAGGATCATTGAGCAATTCTTGTAAATCTAGTTGCTCTTGTTTTGCTGTAAAAAATTCATTAATTTTTATTACTAAATTTGTACGCTCTGCATATTCTTTAGATAATGTAACAAATTCGTCAGAACTCATCTTACCTGGATCTGCTATTTTTGCTTCTATATCTTTATGTCTTTGAATAATTTTTTCTAATCTCTCATCAAAAGCGGAATTCTTTGAACTCATTCTTTCTTCCTATAATTATTATACAGATTTTTTATAATTTTTTAATTCTTGGGTTATATTATCAACAGCAACTTCTTTCTCAGCACCACTAGACATATCTTTTAACTTGACTTTATTATTAACTATTTCGTCATCTCCTATAACTATAACATAACTAGCACTCTTTTGATCTGCTCTCTTCATACGCTTTTTAATATTACCATTCAATAATAATTCTGCTGTTATATTCTCTTGCCTTAATTCATTTACTATTTTTAGAGCCAATATTGAAGCCTTTTCTCCCATAGGCATTAATATTATTGGTTGTTGGAAGAAATAATCCTGTTCAATCTGTTCAAGTAAAGCAACTAATCTTTCTACCCCACCAGCACAACCAACAGCAGGAGTATCATTACCCCCCATAAGCTTTATTAAGCCATCATATCTTCCACCAGCTAAAACCGTATTTTGTGAGCCAAGCGCATCGGTGGTAAATTCAAAAACTGTATGATTATAATAATCAAGACCGCGTACTAATTTTGTATTAACCTTATATTTTATAGCTAAACTATCCAAACCCTGCTTAACATTTGCAAAAAAATCTTTTGCTTTCTCTGTATAATAATCTTCTAATTTTGGTGCATTTTCAATAATTTTACGATCATTATCATCTTTAGAATCGAGAATGCGCAACGGATTTTTTTGTAATCTAACTTTACTGTCTTCTGATAATTGACCTGCAAAGCTTGTAAAATATTTTACTAAACTAGTACGGTAATTTATCCTTGATTCTAAATCGCCTAAAGAATTTATTTCTAGAGTAACAAATTTTTCTAAACCTAACGCCCTAATAATATGCGCCGACATTGCAATTAATTCAATATCGCTTATATAATCAGCAGAGCCAATTACTTCAAAATTAATTTGATGAAATTGACGTTGTCTACCCAACTGCGGACGCTCATATCTAAATAACGGTCCTGTTGTATAAAATTTTAACGGCAAACTCTGCATCATTCCTGAGTTAATAAAAGAACGGCAGACTCCAGCCGTAAATTCTGGTCTTAAGCAAATAGAGCTACCGCCACGATCTTCAAAAACATACATTTCTTTTCCGACCACATCAGATTCTTCGCCTAAAGTACGTTTAAACACCTCAACTGGTTCTATAACTGGAGTTATTATTCCTTCAAACCCATAAAGTGCAGAAATTTTTTCTGCTATATCTGTTACTTTACGATATTTTTTATAGTCTTGAGGGTAAATATCTTTAGTCCCTCTAATTGGTTGTATTGTCATACACTTACTAAAATATGTTTAAATTTAAATCTAATCTTATTCTAAAATAAGAAATTTCCCTTGCAAGAATCTTGCCATGCTATCCAAAATTCATTAAGATGAGCAGCTTCTTGCTTTTTATTATCTAAAAAATTTACTACACCCTTTATCGCCTCGTTATAGCTTTCTTTAGTTATATCACCACGGTGATACATATAACGTAAATAAACTAAATAGGTATTTAACACATCAGTTTCGCAATAGTCACGTATTTCTTTTATTTTACCTGCATCATATAACCCAGAAACCATAGATCCATCAACTCCTATTTTACCTGGATAACCAAAAACTGCACATATTTCATTTAATCTACATCTAGCAGAAGAGCCAAAATCTGATAATGCATCTATTAAATCACAGTGCCAGTCTATGCTGTATCTTGAATTATAACTATTCCATTTATCCCCTAAATGATAAAGCCAATGTGCACTTACGCCATGAAGCATAGCTCTATATTTTAATACGGGCAAATCAAATCCACGACCATTAAAACTAACTAATCTAGGCTTTGTTTTGCCTAAATATTGAAAAAATCCTTCTATTAAAGTTTTTTCGTCACTATCTACTTTTGATCCAGATCGCAAAGAAATTAATTCATAATGCTCGCCTTTACCATCATGCAAAATTTTTGCTTCCAGAAAACTAATAGCAATAACTTTATGAAAAGGTTGTCTTGGAAAAGAATTATTACCATCTGTAATTTTTAAATGATAATCTTCTAAGGCCTTTCTTAAATCTTCTATATTATCTGATTTTTCATCTGTAAGAACTTTGGCTGCCGCAGTGTCATAAATTGTTTCTATATCAAAAACAAATAGCGTTTGGTGTTGCATAAAATATATGTATAATGAATAAGGTTAAAATAAATCCCATCTTAAAAAGTAATATTATTCTCATGATCTATAAATTATTCTCATGTAGTTTGTCAAGATTGCGTAATAATTGGATTAAATGCATATCTTTTATTTTGTCAATTTTTCTATCGCTTAATTGCTATGCTCAATCTGTGATACGTGATGCAGAAATTGAAAATGCAATCTCTCAAGTAATAACACCAATAATTAAAGTTGCAGGTCTATCGCCAAGTAGTGTTCATTTTTATATTATGCAAGATTCCGAAATAAACTCCTTTGTTTCAGGTGGGCAAAATATTTTTATTAACACAGGATTACTAAGACTCTCTCAATCGCCAAACATGCTGGTTGGAGTAATAGCACATGAAACAGGTCATATAGCTGACGGACATCTTGCTAAAGGACAAAATGCTGGCAACGATATTATGCTAAAATCTACCGCAGGTTTTTTACTTGGACTTGCAGCAACTGTTGCAGGATCTCCTCAAGCTGGGATTGCTATTGTTTCAGGTACGGGTCATATAGCCAATCGCGAATTAATTGCTTATACTAGGTCGCAGGAAGAAGAAGCAGATCAAGCTGCTTTTAGATTTCTTGATAAGTTAGGTATTTCTTCACAAGGCATGCTCAGTTTAATGGAAATACTTTATAACAAAGAAAATACTCTATATGGCAAACTTAATCCTTATACACAAAATCACCCTCTAACTTCTGAGAGAGTCGATTATATTCGTGCCCATATAAAATCTTCTAATCCACAAAATTATAAAGATTTTTCAAGCAATTTAAAAGAGCAATACAAAATGGCTATTATCAAATTGATAGCCTTCTTAGACCCACCTAGCAAAACATTACAAGCATATCCTGCAACTGATAAAAGTAATTATGCTCTATATGCTAGAGCAATTGCCTATTATCGCGAACCTAATATACAAAAATCTCTATCTGAAATTGACCAATTAATTAATAGGCAAGTTAATAACCCTTATTATCATGAAATGAAGGGACAAATATTATTTGAAAATGGTCGCATTAATGAAGCAATAAATTCATATAGTGCTGCAAAGAAATTATTACCGCACTCTCCTTTAATAAAAATAGAATTAGCCAGTGCTTATTTAGCAACAGAAAATCCTGCACAAGCACAACTTGCTATTAATGATTTGCAGCAAGCACTGGTTAAAGAACCTGATAATGGCTTTATATGGCATCAACTTGCAGTAGCTTATGGACTCAATAATCAATTAGATTTAACTAATATAGCTTTAGCAGAAGAAGCCCTTTTATCAAATGATGTAAAAATGGCAGAAGAATTTACCAATCGTGCGAAAAAATATATTAAATTAGGATCGCCAGCAGATCGTAAATTACAGGATCTTTTAGAATTAATAAAACAGAAGAAAGATAAGAATGATCGCACTTAAATAGTCGTTATTATTATATTGGTTTTAATCTAAAAAAATGTTATAGATACGCTTTAAAAATAATTCTTTATTACTTAAGAACCAAATTCTTAAAGGGCTTCCCATGAAAATATGTAAAACTACTATAGTTACTGTAATATTGGTTGCGGCAATTGCTTTTGCTGCAGGTTATGGCTTCACCAAAATTAAAAAACAGGATTCACAAATTGCAGCAAACGGCAATCCAAACGATAATCCTATAGGAAAATATATCCAAGAACATCCTCAAGAAATAATGGATTCTTTAACAAAATACCAGCAAGAGCAAATCAAAAAACAAGATATGCAAGCTGAAAAAGTTATTGCGAGCAAATGGAAAGAAATTTCTCAAAATCCTAACGATCCAGTTGGTGGAAATCCTAAGGGCGATGTAACTATTGTTGAATTTTTTGATTATTCTTGCGGTTACTGTAAGCATGTATTACCAAATGTAATAAAACTATTAGATAGTGATAAAAACCTAAAAGTTGTATTTAAAGAATTTCCTATCTTAAGTGCTAATTCAGAAACTGCTGCTAAATATGCTTTAGCTGCCAATATTATAGACCCTAATAAGTATATAAACTTACATAAAGAATTTTTTGCAGGAAATGTTTCTTCCGGAAATGCAGCTATAAAATCTCTTGCTACAAAAGCAGGTTATGATGCTGATAAATTAGAAGAAAAAATTAAAGACCCAAAAATAACACAAATTCTTACTGAGAATCGTAATTTAGCAGTTGATTTAGGAATTCGTGGAACTCCTGCTTTTATAATCAATGGCAAATTAATTCCAGGAGCCGTTGATTTTGATGCACTTCAAGCAATGGTTAAAGAAGCTAGAAATAATAAAAAATAATCTTCTTTATTAATTTATAAAATAAAAAGGGTTAGGTAATTTACTTAACCCTTTTTATTTATAATGGTCGACAAATTTTAATCCAATATTGAGGATAAAGATTTTCTATCTTATCTTTAGCTTTTTGCGCATAATCTATGTGATTGAATAGAGCAAAACAACTGCTACCACTACCAGACATTCTTGCCAATAAACAATTATCTTGCCGAGTAAGCTCTTCTATTAATTTAAAAACTTGAGGAAATAAATTACAAGTAGTTGGTTCTAGGTCATTATTTAAACTATAAATATCAATATTATTTGCTTGTGTTATTTTATTAGAAAATTTAGCAGAGAAATTCTTAAATATTAGCTTAGTATCAACTTTTATTTTAGGAAAAACTAGCAATATTATTATATTATTATCATATTGAAAAGGTTCAATATTTTCTCCAATTCCGCTAATTAATGATGGCTTTTTTTCTAGACAAACAGGAACATCAGCTCCTAGCCTTATTGCCAAATTATGTAATTGTTCTTGATTAAGATTTTTATTATAAAAATTATTTAGAAATTTTAACATTGCAGCCGCATCGCTTGATCCTCCACCTAAACCTGCACCAAATGGTATATTCTTATGCAAGATTATTTGTAGTTTTACTTCCGTTATATGACAATATTCTTTAAATAATTTTATCGCTTTAATTACTATATTATCTTCATCATTGCTTATACCTTGAGCAAACTCTCCCTCTAACGATAAAGATAATTTATCAGAAGGTATAATTTCTAAAAAATCATATATATCTAAAAATATAATGCC
>CAZTUN010000090.1:0-7618 GCA_964616845.1 uncultured Rickettsiales bacterium
TAACATTAATAGTTTCAAAACTATGACCAAAAATAGAAATTTTATTACCAGAAACAGTTTTTACTGCTGCAAAAACATCGTTAAACGATAAATTACCAAATATATAATATATAGTAAAAATTCCTAATATCAGACCAAAATCTCCTACCCTATTTACGATAAAAGCTTTCATAGCAGCACGTCGTGCAGAATCTTTATGATACCAAAATCCAATTAGAAGATAAGAACATAATCCTACCCCTTCCCAACCAAAAAATATCTGAAGAAAATTATCACTAGTAACAAGCATCAACATGCTAAATGTAAACAATGATAAATAAGCCATAAATCTAGGTACATGATGATCATGACTCATATACCCTATAGAATAAATATGAACTAATGCAGAAACAGTTGTTACTAAAACCAACATAACCGAAGTTAGACTATCTACGCGAAGTACCCAAGATGCTTTAAAATCATCTAGATCTATCCAACGTAATAAATATTGAGTATGAACATCACCTAAAACTATTACTTTATAAAACATTATAAAAGACAATATTGCTGAAATAACAACTGATAACACTGTTACAGATTGCGCTGCTTTATTTCCTATAAAAGAGGTTGTTGTTCCAACTATTATTGCAGCAAGTAATGGTAAAAATACGATTAGACTAAGCACGTTATGTTCTCCTACCCCTTCATCACATTTATATCATCAATGGCTATTGAACCACGATTTCTAAAATATATAACCAATATAGCAAGACCTACAGCCGCTTCAGCAGCCGCAACACTCAAGATAAAAATAGTAAAAATCTGACCTTGTATATCATTTAAATAAGCAGAAAATGTTACTAAATTTATATTTACTGCTAGTAATATTAGTTCAATAGACATCATTACTATGATAATATTTTTTCTATTTAAAAATATTCCACTTATGCCAAAAGAAAAAATTATGGCAGCGAGTATTAGAAAATGTTTTATCTCTATCATGGCTAAATTTTACCTTTATCTTCTTTTAAACCTTTGTGTTCTATTTATTTTTTTTATTATAAGTAACAATTTCTATACAATCTTTTCTGTTACGAGAAACTTGCTGGTAAATATTTTGTCTTAATACTCCATCACGCTTACGTAACGCCAAAACTATTGCTCCAACCATTGCAACCAACAAAACAAGTCCTGCAACTTCAAAAGGATAGGCATATTTAGTATATAAAACTAATCCTATATTCTCAGTATTAGTAATTTCTCCTGAGATAGGCAATCCTTTAACCGCATGACCTAAGCTTGCTTTTAAACCAGAATTAATAACCACCACTAATTCAAC
Organism: uncultured Rickettsiales bacterium; assembly: GCA_964616845.1. Taxonomy (GTDB): domain Bacteria; phylum Pseudomonadota; class Alphaproteobacteria; order Rickettsiales; family UBA6187; genus CAYZBM01. Next base: position 1,319 of record CAZTUN010000090.1, read on the forward strand.
AAATATAGTAATTGCAACAACTATACCTAGTGGTAAATATTTTATAAAACTCTCCTGTAATTGTGAGAATTTTACATTAAGCATCATTACTATAAATAAAAATAATACCGCTACAGCGCCGACATAAACTATAACCATAAGCATAGCTATAAATTCTGCTCCCAACATAACAAATAATCCTGCTGCATTAAAAAAGGCTAAGATTAAAAATAAAACACTATGAACAGAATTTCTTGCTGTAATAACTCTAAATGCTGATAAAACTAAAATTACAGCAAATACATAAAACATTACCTGAGGTAGTAGTATCTTTGGTTCAATCATAATAATACCTATCTATATTCCTTATCAGCTTCTAAACGTGCAGCAATCTCACGTTCCCAAATTTCACCATTACGTAATAATCTTTCTTTATTATATAAAAGCTCTTCATGAGTCTCTGTAGCAAATTCAAAATTTGGCCCTTCTACTATGGCATCAACAGGACAAGCTTCTTCACATAAACCACAGTAAATACACTTAGTCATATCAATATCATAACGGGTAGTTCTTCTGCTACCATCTTCTCTTGCTTCGGCTTCGATATTAATTGCTTGAGCAGGGCAAATAGCTTCACATAATTTACAAGCGATACATCTTTCTTCTCCATTAGGATAACGCCTTAACGCATGCTCTCCTTTAAACCTTGGGCTAATTGGCCCTTTTTCATAAGGGTAATTTATGGTTACCTTAGCTTTAAACATATATTTTAAAGTAAGATACAATCCCCTTAAGATTTCTATTAGAGTAAATCCTCTCCAAGATGTCCTTAAAAACGACATAAATTAACGCCTCTTTGTATAGTCAATTCCAAAAATCAAAAAATTATATTCCTAACTTATTACCAAACACAATATAAGTTGCAATTACAATAACCCATATTAAGGTAAGCGGTAAAAATACCTTCCAGCCCAATCTCATCAATTGATCATAACGATATCTTGGCAGAGCAGCACGAACCCAAATAAATAAAAATAATAAGAATGCTATTTTCAAGCCAAACCAAATTACTCCTGGTATAAATGCAAGAGCTGTAATGCCAAATGGGGGCAACCACCCACCTAAGAATAAAATACTTGCAATACCAGACATTAAAATCATATTGGCATATTCTCCTAGAAAGAATAAGGCAAAAGTCATTGATGAATATTCTACGTTATATCCTGCAACTATCTCTGCTTCTGCTTCTGGCAAATCAAAAGGATGGCGATTAGTTTCTGCTAGTGCAGAAATAAAAAATATAACAAACATAGGGAATAATAATAAATTTTCTACTAAACTACGTTCTGCTAATACTAGCTTAGTAAGATTTAGTGAGCCAGTTATTAATAAAACCGCTATTATAGTAAAGCCTATTGCAACTTCATAAGAAATCATTTGCGATGCCGAGCGTATTGCTCCTAAAAAAGCATATTTAGAATTACTTGACCAGCCAGAAATGATAATTCCGTACACACCAAGTGATGATATTGCTAGTAAATATAGTACTCCAACGTTAATATTGGCAACTACCATATTTTCACCAAAAGGTATAACTGCCCATGCAATAAATGATAAAATAAACGTAATCATTGGCGCTAATATAAATAAAAATTTATTTGCACTACTAGGTAAGATTACTTCTTTAAACATTAATTTAATACCGTCTGATAAAGGCTGGAGTAATCCAAAAGGACCTACTACATTTGGACCTTTTCTTAACTGCATTGCCGCAATTACTTTACGTTCAGCATAAGTAAGGTAAGCAACTCCCAGCAAAAGAGGAACTACTATTAATAAAATCCCTATTAATATATAAAGCAAAGGAATAATATATAGGCTAAGCAACTGTTGCATAAACTTACGCAGCCTCCTGACAATTCTTACGTTTTATAGATTCTTGCGTACATTTTGCCATTGTTTGTGATGCACGACTTATGCTATCTGTCATATAAAAATTGCTAATATTATTTATAAATGGTTTATTTTCTATAGAACCATCTTCACCAAATTGTCCCCAACCAGACTTTGCAACTTGATCAACATTTGAAAAATTATTACAATCTTTTATCATTGCTTGATTAATTTTATTTAAACTATCATAAGGCAATTCTTTATTTAAGATTTTTGCTAGCTCACAAATAATTTGCCAATCCTCTTTTGCTTCTCCTACAGGAGAAACTGCTTTATAAGCTTTTTGTACACGCCCTTCTGTATTAACGTAAGTTCCGTTTTTCTCAGTATAAGCACTGCCTGGTAAAATTACATCAGCTCTATGCGCACCTTTATCACCATGATGTCCTTGATAAATAACAAAGCTATTTCCCAAAGCTTCCATATTAATTTCATCTGCACCTAGTAAATAAAGCACATCTATTTCACCATTAGCGCAACCTTTAACAATCTCTCTAACATCTTTTCCACCACTAGCTGGAATAAAGCCAAGATCTAAAGCCCCAACCCTAGAAGCAGCACTATGAAGTACGTTAAATCCATTAAAATCTTCTTGGATCATGTTATATCTATCAGCAATATCTTTTGCTAATTTTAGTATAGACGCACCATCACTTCTTTGTAATGCAGACATTCCTAATATTAACATAGGTCTTTTAGCTTGTTCTAATTTCTTAGAAAATTCATGTCTACCTTGTAAAATTTCTTTTAATAATTCAATCTCATTTCCTAAGTGAAGATAAGGATATGTAAGATCGCTAGACTCTCCTATTAAGGCTACTGAAATTTTACTATTCAAGTATGTTTTTCTAATTCTTGCATTAATTATTGGAGCTTCAATTCTTGGATTAGAACCGATAATCAAACAAACATCAGCAGCTTCAATGCCAGATATAGTAGTATTAAATAAATATGAAGCTCGAACCTTATTTGAAATTTTTGCACCATCTTGTCTGCAATCAATATTAGCCGTGCCAATCTTAGTCATAAGATCTTTTAATGCTTTTATTGATTCACAATCAACCAAATCTCCAACTAAAGCTGCAATCTTATTTGCTGAAGTTTTATTTATTTTTTCTGCAATAGCATCATAAGCTTCTTGCCAAGAAGCTACTTGTAACTTACCATCTTTTTTTACGTAAGGACGATCAAGCCTTTGTAATTTTAAGCCATCACATGCAAATCTAGTTTTATCGCTAATCCATTCTTCATTTATATCCTCGTTAATACGTGGTAATATTCTCATTACTTCACGACCACGAACATCAACCCTAATGTTAGAACCAACTGCGTCTAATACATCTATGGTTTCAATTTTTCTTAACTCCCAAGGACGAGCTTTAAATTCATAAGGCTTAGAAGTAAGAGCTCCTACTGGACATAAATCTATTATGTTGGCAGATAGTTCTGAACTAAGACCTTGTTCTATATAGGTTGTAATTTCCATATGTTCGCCACGACCAACTGCTGCAAGCTCACTTACTCCAGCAATTTGATCCATAAATCTTATGCACCTAGTGCATTGTATACATCTGGTCATTTGCGTTTTAACCAAAGGACCCATGTATTTATCTTTTACTGCTCTTTTATCTTCTTTATAACGACTTTTTGCACGACCATACCCCATAGATTGATCTTGCAAATCACACTCTCCAGCCTGATCACATATTGGACAATCTAAAGGATGGTTGGCTAGTAAAAATTCCATCACTCCTTCTCTTGCCTTTTTAACCATTGGCGTATTAGTATGAATTGCCATATTTTCAGCCGCTGGCATAGCACAAGAGGCTACAGGTTTTGGTGGTCCTCCTTCTACTTGAACAAGACACATACGACAATTACCCGCTATCTTCAATCTGTCATGGTAGCAAAAACGAGGAATTTCTTCTCCTGCTGCCTCACAAGCCTGCAAAACAGTCATTCCCTTCTCAAACTCTACTTCTACACCATTTACTTTTAATTTAGGCATTTAACCCTCTTAAAATTAAAAAACTAAGCTATTTTAGCCTGATATTGTTTTATTCTTTCTTCTATTACTGGACGGAAATGTCTGACCAACCCCTGAATTGGCCAAGCAGCAGCATCACCTAAAGCACAGATCGTATGTCCTTCGACTTGCTTAGTAATATCTAATAACTCATCAATCTCTTCTAATTGCGCATCACCTTTTACTAATCTCTTCATTATTCTCCACATCCAACCAGTACCTTCGCGACAAGGAGTACATTGACCGCACGACTCATGCATATAAAAATGAGATAGCCTTTCAATTGCCTCAATAAGATCAGTTGATTTATCCATCACAATCAATCCAGCAGTACCAAGGCCAGAGCCAGCACCACGCAATGCATCAAAATCCATAGTAATAGTATCGCATATCGACTTAGGTAACATTGGACATGATGATCCCCCTGGAATAACAGCTAATAAATTATCCCAGCCACCAATTACTCCGCCTGCATGTTTTTCTATCAATTCTTTCATTGAAATGCCCATCTCTTCTTCAACATTGCAGGGATTGTTAACATGTCCTGAAATACAAAATAATTTAGTACCCGTATTATTTGTTTTACCTATATTGGCAAACCAATCAGCTCCTCTTCTTAATATTGTAGGAACTACTGATATGGTCTCAACATTATTAATTGTTGTAGGGCAACCATACAATCCAGCACCAGCAGGAAAAGGAGGTTTTAATCTTGGCTGACCCTTTTTACCTTCCAAACTTTCTAATAGAGCTGTCTCTTCTCCACAAATATATGCTCCAGCACCTCGATGAAGATATACATCAAAATCATAACCAGAGCCACAAGCATTCTTACCTATCAAACCTTCTTTATATGCCTCATCTATTGCTTTTTGAATAGAAGAAGCTTCATTATAAAATTCACCACGTATATAAATATAGGCGGCAACAGCACGAATCGCATATCCAGAAAGCAAAGCACCTTCTACCAACTTATGCGGCTCATGTCTTAATATATCACGATCCTTACATGTACCTGGTTCAGACTCATCTGCATTTATAACCAAATAAGAAGGTTTGTTATTGTTTTTTTCCTTAGGCATGAAAGACCATTTCATTCCTGTAGAAAACCCCGCACCTCCACGACCACGTAATCCAGATTTTTTTATCTCTTCTATAATAATGTCGTGACCTTTAGCTATAAGATCTTTGGTGTTACTCCAGTCACCACGCTGCCTAGCTCCAGCAAGGTTAGGATCACTTTGACCATATAAATTTGTAAATATTCGATCTTTATCACTTAGCATAGCAACTTATTAATTAATTATTGTTAATAGTATTTTTTAAAACTGTAAGACCATTAATTGGAGCAGAGTTCAACCTCTTAGATTGAGTTCCAACTTTTATTTTTTTTCCTGCTTTCAAATCATCTATTATCTGTTCGATAATTTCTGGCGTAAGATCCTCGTAATAATCATCGTTTATTTGTACCATAGGGGCATTAACACAAGCACCAAGACATTCTACCTCAACCAATGTAAATTGTTTATCTTGAGTTGTCTCTCCTTTTGATATTCCAAGCTTATTTTTGCAAGCATTAGTAATTTTATCTGAACCACGAAGCCAACAAGGAGTAGTACGACAAACCTGTATTAAATGCTTTCCTACTGGCTTTAAGTTAAACATGGTATAAAAACTTGCAACTTCATAAACTTTAACTGGAGGAATAGATAAGAAATCTGCAATATAGTCTAGAACATTTCTTGATAACCAGCCATCATTCTGACGTTGGGCAATATCAAGCAAAGGTAGCAAAGCACTTTGCTGCCTACCTTCAGGATATTTAGCAATTATTTGCTTAGCCTTAACAATATTTTGCTCACTAAAAGCAAAATCATTACTAGCATTATTTGTAGATATTTTATTACTCACCGGTCAATCTCTCCAAATACTATGTCCATACTTCCTATTACTGCTACAACATCGGCAAGCATATGCCCACGTGTCATAAAATCTAGTCCTTGCAAATGTAAAAAACCCGGAGCATGTATACGACAGCGATAAGGTCTGTTCGACCCATCAGACTGAACATAAACTCCAAACTCTCCTTTTGGAGCTTCTACTGCAGTATATGTCTGTCCTGCCTCAACATGATACCCTTCTGTATATAATTTAAAATGGTGAATCAATGCTTCCATTGATTGCTTCATTTCTTTACGTGGAGGCGGAGATATTTTTCTATCCAATGTCTTTATTGGACCTTGAGGAATTTTTTCTATTACTTGTTTTATAATTCTAACAGACTGACGCATTTCTTCCATACGCACCAAATAACGATCGTAACAATCTCCATTTTTTCCTAC
>CAZTUN010000091.1:0-7402 GCA_964616845.1 uncultured Rickettsiales bacterium
AAAGCCAAGAACACGTTTATTTTGTGCATTCTTATTATGTAAATTGTATAGATAAAACTATTATAGCTGCCGAGGTGAATTATGGTATTGATATGCCAGCTGTGATAATAAAAGATAATATGGTTGGAATGCAATTTCATCCAGAGAAGAGCCATGATGTTGGAATAAAATTGTTAGAGAATTTCTTAACTAAATAAAAATTAAGATTATGAATTTAGAACCAAAATTTAAAACACAAATTAACCTAGAATTGCTAAAAGAATTTAAAGGTTCTGATTTAGGGGATTTGTGCGATGTAACCGAGGCAACACTTACAGAAGATTCTTTAAGTTTTAGCATTAATCTTAATCGTAGTAGATTGCCTACCAGAGAACAAATCCAATCATATTGGCGTGGAGTATTAATGGTGCCAGAGCGAGAGCTTGTAGTTGCACGATTAGATGGTACAATTGCAGCGTCTTTACAATTATTAAAGCCAGCTCCTAGTAATCAAACAACATTTTTTAGCGCAACTATAGACCATCATGTTGTAGCTCCTTGGGCTAGGGGGCATGGATTGGCAAAAGAACTAATGATATTTGTAGAACAAAGGGCTAAACAAGCTGGATTGACTGTATTAAAATTAAGTGTAAGAGCAAATCTACTTCCAGCAATTAAGCTATATGAGTCTATGGGGTATAAAAAATGGGGTACTTTAGATAAATATGAAATAGTTGGAGGTACTATGCTTTCTGGCTATTTTTATTATAAAGAGATATAGTTTTGCATATATCGATAATATTTTAATTAATTTAATAAGGTTAATAATGTTGTTAATAATATGATAGTTTTTCCAGCGATAGATCTAAAAGATGGTAAGTGTGTAAGGCTTTACAAAGGTGATATGGATAAGTCTACAGTTTTTAATGATGCTCCAGTAGTTCAAGCAAAAGAATTTGAGCAAGCTGGTTTTGATTGGTTGCATATAGTTGATTTAAATGGAGCATTTAAGGGAGAGGCGGTAAATGATAAGGTTGTAAAAGAGATCTTACAAAATGTAAATATACCAGTTCAGCTAGGAGGGGGAATAAGAAATATTGAAGCGATAGAACATTGGCTCGAGCTAGGAGTATCAAGGGTTATATTGGGAACCGCTGCGGTAAAGAATCCAGAATTGGTAAGAGAGGCTTGTAATAAATATCCAAACCGTATAGTTGTAGGAATTGACGCAAAAAATGGCATGGTTGCGGTTGATGGTTGGAGCAAAGTTTCTAGTGTTAATGCTATTGAACTGGCTCAAAAATTTGAAGATATGGGGGTTAGTGCTATAATATATACAGATATTAACCGTGACGGAACTTTAACAGGACCAGATCTTGCTGGAACAAGAAAATTAGCAAAAAGTATAACAATAGATGTTATAGCTTCTGGAGGTGTATCTAGTTTAAGCGATATTAAGAAAATTGCTAGTCTTGAACAAGATGGCGTTATTGGCGTAGTTGTAGGTAGAGCGTTATATGATAAGAAATTTTCACTAGAAGATTTAGTAAAAATAGGACAAAATAATGCTTAAGACGAGAATAATACCCTGCCTTGATGTTGCAAATGGAAGAGTAGTTAAGGGAGTAAATTTTGTTGATCTAGTTGATGCTGGCGATCCAGTAGAACAGGCAAAATTTTATGACAAGCAAGGTGCAGACGAACTTTGTTTCTTGGATATTACAGCGTCGTCTGATAATAGAAATACAATATACGATATTGTAAGAAATGTTGCCCAACATTGTTTTGTTCCACTAACTGTTGGTGGGGGAGTAAGAAATTGCGACAATATACAAAAATTATTACAAGCAGGAGCAGATAAAGTTGCAATTAATACGGCAGCAATTCATGATCCTGAATTTGTAAAAGAAGCGGCAATTAGGTTTGGATCGCAGTGTATAGTTATAGCCATAGATGCAAAGATGACCTCTGCTGGACAATATGAATTATTTACACATGGTGGCAGAAAACCTACTGGTATAAATGCATTGCAGTGGGCAAAACGTATGCAGCAATATGGTGCTGGAGAAATATTACTTACATCTATGGATAGAGATGGAACAAAGGAAGGATTTGATACTAATCTTACTAGATTAATAGCAGATAGTGTTAATATTCCTGTTATTGCATCGGGAGGAGTTGGTAAGTTAGAGCATTTTGTTGAAGGGGTTATAAAAGGTCATGCTAGCGCATTGCTTGCAGCATCGATATTTCACTTTGGCATTTTTACCATAAAGCAAGTAAAAGAATTTATGCAAGAACATAAAATACCAGTGAGGTTAGTATGAGCGATTATAAAATTATAGATAGTTTAATAAAAGAAATAAGAAAAAAACGTATAGCAAGCCCTAATGATTCGTATATAGCAAAATTATTTAATAAAGGGCGAAATAAAATTATACAAAAATTTGGCGAAGAATCTGTTGAATTAATTATCGAAGCTACCAAGGGCGATAAAAAGAAATCAGTTTACGAGGCCGCAGATCTTTTATTTCATTTTTTAATTCTACTTGAAGAAAGCGGCATCGAAGTACAGGAAGTTTTAAACGAGCTAGAGCAAAGAGAAGGTCTTTCTGGATTAGCAGAAAAAGCAAATCGTGGTAATTGATATGGAATATGATGATAATAATATTTTTGCAAAAATAATAAGAGGAGAAATTCCTTGTCGTCAGGTTTATAAAGACAACAAAGTTATTGCTTTTGAAGATATAAATCCATCTGCTAAGATTCATGTACTGGTTTTGCCAATAGGAAAATATATTTCACTTAGCGATTTTGCTCAATATGCCACTTCAGAAGAGGTGGCATATTTCTTTAATAAAGTAAGAGAAATCGCCTCTAAACTAGGATTAGAAAAAACTGGCTATAGAATTCTAGCCAACCATGGTAGCGATGCTGGGCAAATGATACCTCATTTTCATGTTCATATTTTAGGCGGAGAAAAATTGCGATCCGTCTAATTATGATGCAAGAAACCTTCTTGGGCTTAATCCTTGCGATGATGCACTTAATAGAACTGTAGGACTACCATCATATTCTTCGTCATATCTGGCTTTTTTGCTTGTAAATTCATTGAGTTCAAATACAGGGATACATTCAACATTACTATAAGTTATTTTTGCCGTTTCCAGTTCTATACCACGAATTTTATTTTCTTGAGTAAGCAATAATAAAGCACCATGTGAGAATGTTTGCCTTTCTTGCTCGCCATCAGTTAGTTCAAAGGCCCCATTAACTATTATAGCTTTATGTTGCTCACCATTTCTCCTATAAGCAAACTGGTTGATTTCGTCTTTCACTAGTTTATCATTAACATATTGTTGATTAGAATTGTATAAATCAGTTATGTTAAATCTCATGCGAAGGAAATTTTGTATAAAAACTAAACCATCATAATCTATGCCTATTGCATTTGGTGAAGAAGAGCTTTTTCTATTAAAATCTTGGAAAATAGCAGTTATCTCCTTAAGTAGCGTATGATATGTTTTTGGATCAATAATTTTTTGATTCTCAGGATTCTTATCGTCTGGAACAACGGGATTGATCAATAGAACAGGATTTTTATCATCTGTTGTAAAACAAGACTCACTTTCTTCAGTTTCTCCAACTATAGTTTTGAATATATAGCCATAGACACTATTACCACCTTCTTGTCTTAAAAAACCACCAGGGTTTTTATCTGTAAAAACAAATGGAATTGCGATACGAGGTGATTGACTAGATACATTACCACCTGATTGCTTGATTCTAGAGATTATAGAATTAGCAGATAATTTTTCTAAAGACATTTCTAAATAAACTCAAGGAATATGTTAATATTTCAGAAAGTCCATTAGCAGGGATATGTTACATAGTCAATATTTATAAATAGTCGCTTGTGAAAAAGTCTCTTTTTGTTATCCATGAAAGAAAATCATGACTTCCGTTCCTCATTTACGATCAAGTAAACTGCGGTACGGCTTCATAATTTTCTTTCATGTATATTCAAAAATAGCCATTTTAACAAGCATTCACCACAAAATCTTTTGCAAGCTTTTGTAGTTTAGTCTGCTGATTTCTGATAATTTATTTCCCATGAAAATATTATATAGCCTAATCTAAGAGTGGCTCGTAGACTTTTTCACGGCAGACTAAATAACTAACCAAACAGATCTTGCGAACGACTGCGGAAATCATTAAGTTCCATACGCATTGCATCAATTCGATCTCGCCAATCGCCACTTTCAAGATTACGCGAAAGACGCTCCGCCCAACAATTTTTGAATAATTCTGGAGCAATGGCTTTTTTTCTTTTTAAATTATGATTAAGTTTTTTTATACGATCTTGTTCTTGTCGTAATTCTTCTACGATACTCATAATTTCAAAAATTTTACGATTTTTCTTTCTTTCGAGAAGCTTACGTAATTTTCTTGGGCTAGAAGCTACAACTTTTTCATTATCTAAGAAAGCAGCGAATGCCAATTTTTTTACGCCCAAACAAAGAAGGGTTGTCGCAAGAAGATCAAAAAGATTGGCAGACATTAACATATGAATAGTATGCCCCATTTCAATGCCGTCCCATACGGCACTTAGAGTAGGAGCAAGTGGTTTATGATGGCTCTCATGAGCTCTGCCTCTGTCTTCGTCTATGATTGGAGATAGGGTATGATGATGGTCATGAGAAGAACTTGATCCTCCCATTGATACCGACCTGCCTAAGGGACGATCTTGTTCAATAGAACGAGCAAGTCTGTCATATTCTTCCGTAATAGTTGTTTCAATTTCTTTATTAACAAAATCACTACTAGGACCAGAAAAACTATAAGTTTGTCCGTGCAACATTACTGTTCCAGTATAAATACCTTTAGCCTGATCATATCCAACGGAGATCTGTGGTTGTAAACTATAGGTTGCTTCTAAAACAGTGCTCACAAAAACTTGATTCTTTTTTTACTTAAACCAACAAACGAAACCCAAATTATATCATGCAATTCTAACAGTTTTATTTTATTTTTAAAGTAAAATCCGCACATAATAGCCATTTTCTGTTATATAATTATAATTATGCAGAAGAATTATCTTTCTTTCTTCTATTTAAGTTTTGTCTCAAAGCCTTTACTAACCTCTGTTTCTTTGAGGTTTTCTTAAGATTCTTAGAGTTTTTTCTTGCGACAGATTTGTCCATAATAAAAATTTTAAATAAAAACTTGATTAGGTACTTTTTCTATGGCATGTTCCGCTATTCTTGTAAATAGTTTTATGTAGAATAAGACACACGTATCTTTACTATACTCTACATCAGTATTGCCGCCATAGCTCAGTGGTAGAGCACGTCATTGGTAATGACGGGGTCGGAAGTTCAATTCTTCTTGGCGGCACCAGTATTATTGGTGAATGTATATATCATATATAATTAGTTTAGAATATTCAGAACAGCAATAAATTGTTTCTTGCTTTGCCATATTTTGGTATAAGTTGCTAAAGCATAATTCTTATGTTAAGAAGTCCTTTGATATAATGAAGCAAAAACTATAGGAGTAATAATTTATGGCGATTATGCCAGATAGTTGGATTAGAGACCGTGCTATAAAAGATAAAATGATTTCGCCATTTGAAGAATGTCAGAAACGAGAGGGAGTTATTTCATACGGAGTATCTTCATATGGTTATGATGCAAGAGTATGTGATGAATTTAAAATATTTACAAATGTTGACTCTGCAACTGTTGATCCTAAAGATTTCTCTAGAAAAGGTTTTGTAGATAGAAAAACAGATATATGTATTATTCCGCCGAATAGTTTTGTTCTGGCAAGGACGGTTGAGTATTTTAAGATTCCACGAGATGTTTTGGTGATTTGTGTTGGAAAATCTACCTATGCAAGATGTGGTATTATTGTAAATGTAACTCCTCTTGAGCCAGAGTGGGAGGGGCATGTTACTTTAGAATTTTCTAATACAACTCCTCTTCCAGCTAAAATATATGCAAATGAAGGAGCTTGCCAATTCTTATTTCTTAAAGCGGATTCTCTGTGTGAGATATCTTATAAAGATCGCTTAGGTAAATATATGAAACAGCAAGGCGTGACATTACCAAGAATATAAAACTTTAAAGGATTAATAAAGAATCATGGATAAAATCAGAGTAGTTGGAGGAATTCCTCTAAAAGGAACATTAAAAGTTAGTGGCTCTAAGAATGCCGCACTCCCTATAGCTGTTGCTAGTTTGCTTACTGATGAGGTTCTAGAACTAACAAATGTTCCTCATATATCTGATATATCAACAATGATTAATTTATTGCTAAAACATGGAACTGAGGTTGATTTTGATTCAAAAAAATCTTCCGCTGGCTATTCAGCAGGATCTTTCTTTTTAAAGAGCAATAATATTACTTCTTTAGAAGCTCCATACGAGATAGTAAAAAAAATGAGGGCATCGGTGCTTGTGTTAGGGCCATTATTGGCAAGATTTGGTCAGGCAAAGGTTTCACTACCTGGTGGCTGTGCTATAGGAGTAAGACCAATAGACATGCATATAAAAGCTTTAAGTCTAATGGGAGCAGATATAGAATTAGAACATGGTTATATAAGTGCTAAAATTAATGGTAGGTTAAAAGGTGCGGATATTTATTTTGATAAAGTTTCAGTTGGTGCGACTGAAAATGTTGTAATGGCAGCATCACTTGCGCAAGGAACAACAATTCTTCGCAATTGCGCTAAAGAACCAGAAATTTCTGATCTTTGTAATTGTCTTGTAAAGATGGGATCTGAAATTGAGGGAATAGGAACTGATACGATAGTCATACACGGAAAAGATAGTCTAAACGGAGCAAAACACAGCATTATTGCAGACAGAATTGAAGCTGGCAGTTTTATTATGGCTACAGCTCTTACAAAAGGAGATGTGGTTATAAGTGGTATAAATATTGATATATTGCAAAACGTGGTAGATAAATTATTAGAAATAGGTGTTAAAATAGAACAACTAGACTCTGAAAATGTAAGAGTTACTTGTAATGATAGACTAAAAGCAAGCAATATCACAACTCAAGCATATCCTGGCTTTGCTACCGATCTTCAGGCTCAATTTATGGCGATGATGTGTATGGCGGACGGAACAAGCATTATAAATGAGACCATCTTTGAAAATAGATTTATGCATGCAGCCGAATTATCGAGAATGGGAGCAGATATAACTATAGATGGTCATGTTGCTGTAGTGAAGGGAATAGAAAACTTAAAGGGAGCGCAGTTAATGGCAACTGATCTTAGAGCATCAGTTTCTTTAATAATAGCAGCATTAGCTGCTGAAGGTGAGAGTATAATTGATCGCATGTACCATATAGACCGAGGATATGAAAGGATTGAGGAAAAACTAGCCTCTTGTGGCGCTATTATTGAAAGATT
>CAZTUN010000092.1:0-7239 GCA_964616845.1 uncultured Rickettsiales bacterium
TATAGTCTGCCGTGAAAAAGGCTACGAGCCACTCTTAGATTAGGCTATATAATATTTTCATGGGAAATAAATTATCAGAAATCAGCAGACTAAACTACAAAAGCTTGCAAAAGATTTTGTGGTGAATGCTTGTTAAAATGGCTATTTTTGAATATACATGAAAGAAAATTATGAAGCCGTACCGCAGTTTACTTGATCGTAAATGAGGAACGGAAGTCATGATTTTCTTTAATGGATAACAAAAAGAGACTTTTTCACAAGCGACTATATAATGCTAAGATAAAGCCTGATCTATATCTTTGATTAAATCATTAATATCTTCAAGACCAACAGACAATCTTACTAATCCCTCGGTAATATTAATTTTTAATTGTTCATCAGGCGCAATATTAGAGTGAGTAGTAGTAGCAGGATGAGTAATTAAGCTTTTGCTATCGCCTAAATTATTAGAGATATCAATAATTTTTAATTTATTCATAAAATTAAAAGCAGCCTTTTTATTAGGCAATTCAAATGCAATCATATTGCCGCCACGATCCATTTGTTTTTTTGCAATGTTATATTGTGGATGCGATTTTAAGCTAGGATAAATTACCTTCTTAATCTTAGAGTTATTTTCTAAGAATTGAGCTATTTTTTCTGCATTATCACAATGCTTATTCATACGTAAGCTAAGTGTTTCTAAGCCTTTAATAAATACCCATGCATTAAAAGGACTTAAGGCAGGTCCTGTATGACGATGAAAAGGAAGTAAGGTTTCTGTTATAAATTGGCTACTACCTAATACGGCTCCACCAAGACATCTGCCCTGACCGTCAATATGTTTGGTAGTTGAATAAACAACTATATCAGCGCCAAGTTTTAAGGGATGTTGCAATATTGGTGAGGCAAAAATATTATCTACAATAAAGGTTGCTTTGTGTTTTTTACATAATTTAGCAACTTCCTCTATATCAACCAAATCAAGATTTGGATTAGATGGAGTTTCTATAAAAACAAATTTTGTATTTTCTTTAAAAGCATTTGCCCAAGCTTTTAAATCTCCGCCATCAACTAAAGTAACCTCAATATTAAACCTAGGTAAAATTTGTGTTATAATATAATAGCAAGAACCAAATAATACTTTATTGGCAATTAAATGGTCGCCTGGTTTTATTTGACACATAATAGAAGAAAAAACCGCTGCCATTCCACTGGCACTAACGCAGCATTTTTCTGCTCCTTCAAGTAAGGCAAGTTTTTCTTCAAGCATTGCAAGAGTAGGATTTAAATATCTAGAATATACAAATCCAGGAGCTTCTCCGTTAAAACGACTCTCAGCTATTTCAGCAGAATCATAACAAAATCCAGAATTTAAAAATAATGCTTCGCTGGTTTCGCCAAAATTAGAGCGCATAGTTCCACCACGAACTAATTTAGTATCTAAATTCCATGTTTCAGGTTGTGAGTGTTTGTTCATAATTTTTAATACCACTGCTTATAAATATGTAATAAATTTAATAAATTATATCGCTATAAATTTTGCTCAAGAAAAAACTAGCTTTTACACCAAATGTAGCAAAAGATAAACCTAAAAAATATATTATAACAAGATGAATTATTTAAAAATCTAGGTTTGCATAGCATTTTGGGGGATGAAATCCAGGCATTCGATCCGCAAGTAAGCTCCTAAAGCTTGGGCGACATTTAATTAAAGCGTACCAATTTTTTACTTCTTCATAATTTTCCCAAGTAATTTCATTTAAGTAGTCAAGCACGGATAGATGTGC
Organism: uncultured Rickettsiales bacterium; assembly: GCA_964616845.1. GTDB lineage: Bacteria > Pseudomonadota > Alphaproteobacteria > Rickettsiales > UBA6187 > CAYZBM01. The sequence continues at coordinate 1,770 of CAZTUN010000092.1, forward strand.
AGCAGCAGCGATATCGGCTAGGGTTATTTTGTCACCAGTTAGCCATTTATTATCATATAAAAGATAAGTAATATACTCTAAATGAGGTATTAAGTTAGTTTTTGCAGCTCTAATGGCATCAGATAGGGATTGTCCGATACCTGTATAATAGCGTACAACTTTTTCATTTATTATATAGCGATTTACTTCGTTAAAAAATTTGTTATCAAACCAAGAAACTAAGCGTCTTACTTCAGCGTGTTTTTCAATCGAGTTGCCAAATAGCGGCATATCTGAACTTGGATATTTTTCTTCTAAATATTCGCAAATAGAGTAACTATCTGGTAAAATAATCTCTTTATCTTCGTAACGATCAATTAATACTGGCACTTGCATAGCTGGGTTAATTTGGGCAAGGGTGCTCTTTCTTTCCCAGAAATTTTCATTTATTATTTCAAATTCAAGATTTTTCTCAGCAAGAACTATGCGTACTTTTCTTGAAAATGGGCAAAGAGGAAATTGAAATAGTTCGCGCATAATTAAGAATTGCCCCCCTTAAAGAATAGTTAAAAATATTTTTTGATCGAATTTACAAAAGATAAGAAAATAACAAATATAAAAACATCCAATAATATAAAAAATATTTATAGCAAATACAATTATTATTATTGTTAAAATAGACTATTGGTTAGTTGAATCAGTTTGCTCTTCTCTAGTTTGTTGCAATTCTTCAATTTCAGGCTGTTTATCGGTGTTTTTATTCTTGTAATAATTGTCAAATAGATAGTTCATTAATTTTTTGATCCGCTTAAATTTTACATAGTAATAAATAGTTCTACTTTCTTTACGCGAGCTAATAAGTTTAGCATTAACCATTTGGGTTAAATGGAACGATAATGTAGCGCTTGGCATATCAAAATATTTCGCAATTTCACCAGCGGCCATACCTTCTTTGCCCTTAGTGCTTAATAATTTAAATATTGATAGCCTCGATTCATGTCCTAATGCTACAAAAGCTTTTACTGCATTTTCATTTTTCATTATAATGGTTTTAACTTTATAGTTAGAGGTTGACAATTTTTAGTAAAAGAAATATATGATTGTTTCTATATTTCTATATTACTAGATAAGTAGCTTATTATAAATTATAAGAGTCTTTTATTCAATAGGTAAAATATGCAAAATTTTAGAAAAATATTAAGAATTACTGCCATTTCAGCTAGTATGGTAGTGGTTTGCGTCCAAGCTTTGGCTAATCAGCAAATAAGGGTGGTTGGTTCATCTACGGTATATCCTTTTGTTACTGTTGTATCTGAAAATTTTGCCCGTACAACTAAAAATTCAGCTCCTATAGTTGAATCTACGGGTACAGGTGGAGGATTTAAGTTATTTTGTGCTCAAACTGGTGCTGAAGCACCCGATCTGGTTAATGCTTCTCGAGCTATAACATCTAGTGAGAGTGCTCTTTGTAATGCTAATAAAGTTGGCAACATTACACCAATTAAAATAGGATATGATGGTATAATACTAGCTAATTCTATTTCAGGATTACAATATTCTTTAACTAAAAAACAAATATTTTTAGCTTTAGCAAAAAATGTTCCAAGTGGTGGTAAGTTAGTTCCTAATCCTTATAAAAAATGGAATGATATTGATAAATCATTACCTAACGAGGCAATTGAAGTTTATGGTCCTCCTCCTACATCTGGAACTCGAGATGCATTTGTTGAATTAGTTATGGAGCAGGGGTGTCATCTTGTTACAGAGATGTTAACTATTGTCAAAGAACCTAATAATTTAAAAGATTCTTGTAAGGTTATACGTGAAGATGGTGCTTATGTTGAAGCTGGAGAAAACGATAATTTAATTGTACAAAAATTAAAAAGCAATCCTCACGCACTTGGAATATTTGGTTATAGTTATTTAGACCAAAATCTTGATACTATAAAAGCAAGTATTATTGATGGAGTTACGCCAAATTTTGAGACTATAACTTCAGATAAATATTCAGCATCACGTCCTTTATATGTTTATTTGCGAAATGCCAACTTGAAAACAACTAAAGGTCTTGCTGATTTTATAAAAGAGCTTGTAAGTGATAAAGCTTTAAGTATGAATGGATATTTAGTAGTTAAAGGTCTAATTCCTTTATCAGAAAAAGAATTAAAACAAGTTCAAGATAATACTCTTAAAGCATTACAATAAGCTAACCTATATAAAAATATAATCATGACAAGCATGGTAAAATTTAGTGGTGGTGCTAAAATAGAAAAATGGGCAGTGCGAATGTTATTATGCGCTGCTTGTTTTTCTGTAGCAGTTACTGTTTTAATTATTTCTTCAGTATTATTTGAATCATTCAGTTTTTTTTCTCGTATACCGATAAGTGATTTTCTTTTTGGTACTCATTGGAGTCCGCAAATTGCTATTCGTGCTGATCAGGTAGGATCTTCTGGTTCATTTGGAATGATCCCTGTTTTAGTTGGAACTATTCTAGTTACAATAATAGCTATTTGTGTTGCAACGCCAATTGCTTTATATGCTGCAATTTATCTTTCGGTATATTCTACGCAAAAAATTAGAAATAGAATAAAGCCAATCCTTGAGATATTAGCAGGAATACCTACGGTTGTTTATGGCTATTTTGCAGTTATTGTAGTTGCTCCTTTTTTAAGAAATATGGGAGACAATATTAATAAATTCTTAGCAAATGTTGCACAAGGCACTAGTTTAAAATTTTTATCTAATATCGATCTTTCCGTTTCTTCAGAGAGTGCCTTATGTGCTGGTCTTGTTATGGGTATAATGATTATACCTTTTATATTATCACTTTCAGATGATGTAATAAATTCGGTACCAATTTCTTTGCGTGATGGTTCCCTAGCTTTGGGAGCAACTAAATCTGAAACAGTAAAGAAAGTTATTATACCAGCGGCTCTACCTGGGATTATAAGTTCTGTATTATTGGGTATATCAAGAGCGATCGGTGAAACAATGATAGTTGTGATGGCAGCGGGATTATCTGCAAATTTAACAGCTAATCCATTAAAATCAGTTACTACTATAACGGTTCAGATAGTTACATTACTTACAGGTGACCAAGAATTTAATAGTCCTAAAACATTAGCAGCATTTGCGCTTGGGCTATTATTATTTATTACAACATTATTACTTAATATATTTGCTCTAATAATCGTAAAAAGATTCAAGGAACAATATGATTAAACTAAAGAAAAGGATTATTAGAAAGTTAAACGCTAGAAGCTATAAGAAGCTTAAGCGTAAGAAAATATATCGTAAGGTAGAAAATAGTTTAAAAAGGCGTAATCGCTCAGAAAAATTATTTAGATTTTATGGAATAGCTGCAATATTTATTTGCATAGTTTTTTTATTTATATTGTTATCAAATATAATTGCAAATGGATATAAGGCATTTTTTCAAACTAATATACAGCTTACTTTGAATCTTGATCCGCAAATGGTAAAAGATGAATCATATACTTGGCTTATAAATGATGCTTTTAAACAAGCAATTCCTACAATTAAAAATCCTGCTGAAATAAGATACATATTAAGATTATTTAGTTCGTCGGCCGTAAGCATAGTGCAAAAAACTGTTGAAGATAATAAACAACTTATAGGCACAAAAATTACATTATGGTTACCTGCATCGTCAGATGTTGATATGTTGGTTAAAAAGGGAGGGCTAGTATCAAGTAAATCTGGCTCTAGAATTGGTGCAAAACAAATAGAGTGGTTAAAAACTCTCGATAGTCAGGATAAAATATCTTTAAAGTTTAACAAAGATTTTTTTGTCAATGGAGATTCTCGTGAGGCAGAACTTGCAGGAATATTTGGCTCCCTAATTGGCTCATTATTTGTAATTATTTCATGTATATTACTGGCATTTCCTATTGGAGTGGCTGCGGCAATATATTTAGAGGAATTTGCGCCCAAGTCTATATTGTCAGAAATAATAGAGGTAAATACTAATAATCTTGCCGCAGTTCCGTCTATAGTATTTGGCTTATTGGGATTAACTTTATATGTACAATTTATAGGAATTCCAAGATCATCTTCCCTTGCTGGAGGGCTAACCCTTGCTCTAATAGCTCTGCCAATTATTGTGATTTCGACGAGAATGTCGATTAGAGCCATTCCATCTTCAATCAGGGAAGGTGCTATGGCACTAGGTGCTTCAAAGTGGCAAGTTACTATACATCATGTTTTGCCTCTTGCGATGCCAGGTATTATGACGGGCAGCATTTTAAGTATAGCTAGGGTTTTAGGGGAAACAGCTCCATTGCTTATGGTTGGTATGGTTGCATTTATTGTTGATGTACCTAAAAATTTTCTTTCAGCTGCTACGGTTATGCCAGTGCAAATTTATTTATGGTCAGATAGTGTAGAGCAAGGTTTTGTCGAAAAAGCTTCGGCGGCAATAATTGTATTACTGCTTTTCTTAGGAATAATTAATATTTTTGCGGCGTATGTCCGTAAAAAATTTGAAGTTAGATGGTAGGTGTGGTTATGACTAAAAAAAATAAAACTAACATACGTATGGAAGCAAATAATCTTAATGTATTTTATGGTGCAAAGCAGGCATTATTTGGCGTATCTATAAAAATTGAAAAAAACTGTGTTACATCATTAATTGGTCCATCTGGCTGCGGCAAATCTACTTTCTTACGTTGTTTGAATAGAATGAATGATATGATTCCAAGCTGTAAAGTAGAAGGAGAAATATTATTAGATGGAGATTCAATTTATTCGCCAAATGTAGATGTTGTTTTTTTGAGATCAAAAGTTGGCATGGTGTTTCAAAAACCAAATCCATTTCCTAAATCTATATACGATAATATAGCTTATGGTCCTAGAATTCATGGTTTAACTAACTCAAAAGACGAATTAGATGCAATAGTTGAAAAAAGCTTACAAAGAGCTGGTTTATGGAATGAAGTTAAAGATAGGCTTCATGAATCAGGAACAGGTCTATCAGGAGGTCAGCAACAAAGATTATGTATAGCTAGGGCTATAGCGATAAAACCAGAAGTAATATTAATGGATGAGCCTTGCTCTGCTTTAGATCCTATCGCAACTGCAATTATAGAAGACTTAATTTCAGAACTCAAAGAGAAATTTACTATAATAATAGTTACTCATTCAATGCAGCAAGCACGTCGTACTTCAGACTATACTGCATTTTTTCATTTAGGAAAATTACTTGAGTTTGGTACTACTCAAGAAATTTTTACTGAGGCAAAGAATCAAAAAACTCGTGACTATATAACTGGAGTATTTGGATAAAATTAACTCTAGTAACACTTATTTTAAAGATAGTTTTATAAATAGACAAAATATGATTGCATGATATTTCTAATTTATCCGTTATTAATAATAGAACATATGCGGTAATTATAGCTAAAGATTATCATATTGATCGTAAATGAGGAACGGAAGTCATGATTTTCTTTAATGGATAACAAAAAGA
>CAZTUN010000093.1:0-7226 GCA_964616845.1 uncultured Rickettsiales bacterium
TTGTTAAGTTAGATCCAGTTAAATCGGCACTTCCTCCAACTAGGCAAGAAAGTTTCTCACTAAGAATCTTTATAATTTCACCTGAAGATTTGCGCGTTGCCCATTCTGGAGATAATCTTGCAAATTCTTCTTTCATTTTTAGAAATATATTATCAATATCTTTTGGTAAACTTCCTGCAAATTGATCTTTTTCTATTGCAGTTAAACTAGAATATTTTTCCTGCCATAATTTTAATTTTTCTGCAGAGCCTTTCCCTGTTAAACGCCAGTTATTAGCAATTTCTGAAGGAATCTCAAATGGCAAATGTAACCAATTTAATTCTTTTCTAACCAGCTCAACTTCTTCCTTTCCAAGTGGAGAGCCGTGTGAAGCAGATGTCCCGGCTTTATTTGGAGATCCATATGCAATTGTTGTCTTGCAGGCAATCATAACAGGACGATCCGATTTTTTTGCCTCTTCCAACGCATAGGCAATTTCATCCATATTATGACCATCTATTCTTAATACATACCAACCACAAGCTTTGAATCTAGCAACCTGATCTTCAGAAGAAGAAAGACTTATAGGACCATCTATAGATATATTATTATCGTCCCATAATACTATTAGCTTATTTAGTTTTAAGTGACCAGCCAAAGATATAGCTTCCTGACTAATTCCTTCCATCAAGCAACCATCACCAGCTATAACATAGGTATAATGATCGACTAAATCACTGCCAAATCTTGCTTGTTGCATTCTCTCTGCCAAAGCAAAACCAACTGCCGTTGCTATTCCCTGTCCAAGAGGTCCTGTTGTTGTTTCAATTCCTTTGGCATGACCATACTCAGGGTGACCTGCTGTTTTAGCATGAAGTTGTCTAAAATTTTTAATTTCTTCAATACTAATGTCTTTGTAGCCCGTAAGATGAAGTAATCCATATAATAACATAGAACCATGACCTGCTGATAGAATAAATCTATCACGATCTTGCCAATCAGGATTTTCAGGACTAAATTTTAAAAATTTACTAAACAAAATCGTTGCAACATCTGCCATTCCCATCGGCATACCAGGATGACCAGAATTAGCTCTCTGCACTGCATCAACTGCCAATATCCTTAGGCAATTTGCCATATCTTTTAATTGTGAGTTACTTAATTTTAAGTCCATACTAGAGGAAGAATTCTGCATTTAAAATATCCAAAATACCAAAGCTAAATTATTTATAAAAACAAAGAAATATTTAGAAAATCTATATTACTTATAGCATAAAACATTCCCTTATAACTGGCTAGTTTAGCAACTGCTTTTACTATAAATAATCTCTACCTGCAATAACCTTCTTAATATATTTTCCCCATAAAAAACACTTCTTGACCAAAAACTGTTTGACCGCTAACTTTATCTTTTATCCTTGAGATTATGCTCAATTATACTATTTTATTTGTCTTAAACTCGTGCCAATTTAAATATTTTGGATTTCAAATGAACCATAAAAAACAGCAGAAATACTCGTTTTTTCAGGCTATATATATGTCATTTTATTCCAAATCATTATATAAAGACATAGCCACAAATTGGTTCAAATCTGGTCATTTCTTTACTCTACGCCTAAGCATGTTAATTAGCTTAATTTGTTTTATTACCTTCATTCTAACCTTATTTGATTTAAGACCTCAACAATATTTTACCTCTATAAGTCAAGCTATCTTGGGTGACAATCAACTTATAAGCAAAGAAGATGCAATAAGGCGAAACCTATATATCTTATCATCTTTACCAAGCATTGAGTATAATAACGGCAACGTTCATACAAAAGAGCGCAAAAGCTTTACCATAACTGATCCTTTAACTCACAAGGCATTTCTTACTATTGATACCGAAGACCTAAATGCTCAATTGCCTTCAAATCGAACCGATCAATATTATATTTTAAAAAGCAACGGTATTATTTTTAATAACAAATTTAGTCCCTTTAGCGCACAAGATAAAAAAATATTAGAAATTATTTGCAATGTGCTCGGTCAACTACCTGCAATGAATTTTAACGGTGAAGTTATAAAAACAGCAAAGGAACAAGCATATCTTATAAATATTTATAAAACTGAAGCTCCTAAAATATTAATCGACACAAGAGTAAAGCCTAAATACACTACCTTAGAAAAAGGTCAGCTATTACTTATAAATGATAATTCTATTACCGTTAGCAATCCCCTCACCGATGAAATTACCAAAATATTTCTTAGCGATTTAAACTCAGAGTTACTTGAAAAACAACTTTATGCTTATTTTAAAATTTTTAAAATCGTAACTATAATTTTACTTACCATACTTCTGCCTTGCTTAATATTATTTATATTTGCTATTATTTCAACCTTTGTCTTGGCAAATACTGCTATAGCTAAAATTATAAGCGATACTACCAACTTGCAATTATCTAAACACGCAATTTTAAGAATATCTGCTGTAGCAACTCTACCTATATTGGTAATCACTTTACTTTTCATTATTCTAAGTCAATTATCTATAATATTTTTTATACCAGTTGCTATATTTTATATGAATTTTGCAGTTAAAAATAGTTATGAATAAAAATTTATAGATAGCATAGCAAATATATTCGTACCTTAGGTAATTAATTATGAGTAATAAAACAAAAAAGAACTTAATTATTCTAAAAAATTATTACTTCCAGCTATTTAAAATCAGTTTAGCTATAGCAGCACTACCAAGTATAATTATCTCCATTTTAATTATAAATAAAACTTTACTAATCAACCAAGGATTAATAGTGCTTGGAGGAATTTTTATTGGAAATATTATCTTTGCCCGCTCTTATATAAAAGATTTAGATTTAATTACTAACTACTTTGAAGAAATATCTTTTAATCACCGACCTAACACTCCAAATTTAAGCCTATTGGGTAGCCTAAGACAACTTACCAAAGCTATCAGTAAATTGAATTACAGTTGGGAAAAACGCAACAGCCAAATTGAACTGGCTTTGGCTGAAAGTAGCGTTTTTTTTGATATATTACCTGACGCAATATTAATGATAGACGAAAATTTAGTCGTTACTCGCGCCAACAATACAGCTTTAAAATTATTTGGTGAGCATATAATAAATTCTAGTATTGAAGATATATCTTTAAATAAAAATAATTTACTAACAAAGAAAATTAACCGTGCCATTCAATCTGGAAAATTAGTTGCCTTAGAAGAAAGTACTAATATCTCAAACCAAAAATTAACTTTTCAAATAAATATAAAGAAATTTCCTGTTTATTCTCCTGGTGCAATTGCATCGGTTATAGTTTTTCATGACATAACTGAATCCAAGAAAACCAAGCAAATGATGAAAGATTTCGTTGCAAATGCCAGCCACGAAATAAAAACTCCACTTACAAGCGTCATTGGCTTTATTGAAATGCTTCAAACTATGGATGAAGATGATACAAAAACAAGGCAAAAATTTCTTAAAATCATGGAAGAACAGGCCAATCATATGGCAGTTCTCGTAAATGACTTACTATCTTTATCGCAAGTTGAAATAAAAGAAAATACAAAACCAACTAACCTTATCAATGTAATTGATTCAATTCATAAAGCTATAAATAATAATCATTGGCAAGCTTCGCAAAAAAATATGCCTATTGAATTAAAAGAAAAAAATAAACTTCCTCCTGTAATAGGCGATCAGCAAGATATAACTCAAATTGTAACTAACTTAATAAATAATGCTACCAAATATGGCGATGCCAATACTCCTATTACTATTGAAACTGGCTTGCACAAAGAAACTGGCAAAAAAGATAAAATATTTATTTCTGTAACCAATACAGGAGAAGGCATTCCAGAAAAAGATCTTCCTCATATAACTCAAAGATTTTATCGCGTTGACCGCATACGCTCTAAAAATATTAGTGGTGCAGGACTGGGGCTTGCAATTGTAAAACATCTTTTAAACAGACACCGTGGATTTATGACCGTAGAAAGTAAACCACAATCAGGTAGTAAATTTACTATATACTTACCAATCGCCAGCAAAAAACAAATAGATCAACTTAAAAATAAGCCGACGCAAACCTAACCTATAACCTATTAGGTCAATCAATCATAGAAAATCAACTATGACAGCCTTTAGGAATATGGGCTATAAAATGATATAAAAAATCGCAATACTATTGCTATTCGTTTACAGAACTATGTCTATCTTCTAAAACTTGTTGATTTGCTAATTCAGCTTCTTCACGCTTACGTTGCTGCTCTTGAAGAATTTCCATCAAGCTGTCTAAATCACCTTGACTACATAAACCAAGTAAAACTGGATCTTTTGATTGTATATTAGCAAAATTCCAATGACTTTTTTCACGTATAGACTTAATAGTGTGCTTTGTAGTTCCTATTAATCTAACTATTTGTGCATCTGTAACGCTAGGACAATGTTTTAATAACCAAGCAATAGCATCTGGTTTATCTTGTCTACGCGCAACAGGAGTATAACGACCTTTTTTCTTCTGCTTACGTTTTATATCTATATATTCTTTAGTTGGTTGATATAACTTTAGCTTAGCAGAACTATCTTTTTCACAACGCTCAATTTCTTCTCTAGTAAGCTGTCTTGAAGTAATTGGACTACGACCAACAATGCCTCCTGCAACTTCATCATCAGCAATACCCTGAACTTCAAGTATATGCATACCACAAAATTCAGAAATTTGCTCAAAAGTTAGCGTAGTATTTTCAACTAACCATACTGCGGTAGCTTTAGGCATAAGTGGCAAAGTCATAATCTTCCTCAATGTAAATAATATATAACAAATCAAAATATCTTTGTTTTTATCAAAAACGGTGGGATACTACTGTCTATCTAATTCATAAGCAAGATAATTTTGCCGCAATGCTGAGATTTTTCCATATAATTATGCGCATTATCAGCCTCTTCGATAGGAAATACCTTATCTACTACGACTCTGACTTTAGATGACTCCAATAAAGGAAATATGTTTTTTTGCACTTCCTTTACAATTTGTTCCTTTATATTCTTTGGTTGATTGCGCAAAGTACTACCCATTATAGTAGCATTTTTAAGTAATAATTGAGCAAAATTAGCTTCAATCCAAGAGCCTTTTAAAAATGATAGGCATATTATTTTTCCATTTTGCGCAACTATTTTTAAATTCTTATCTAAATAATCACCTCCAACAATATCTAAAACTACATCAACTCCTTTGTTATCCGTAATAGACTTAATTTCCGTAACAAAATTATCCAAATTATAGTTAAATGCTTTCGCTACGCCAAGCTGATTAACAAATTCTTTCTTTTTATCATTACCAACGGTTGTATAAACTTTGACGCCATAATTTGCAGATATTTGTATTGCCATCGCACCAATTCCACTAGCACCTCCATGCAGCAATAAACTCTGCCCTTGTCTTAATGAAGCCTTCATAAATAAATTATACCATACAGTACAACAAGCTTCCATAATACCAGCAGCTTCAATAAAATCTATATTCTTGGGAACTAACAATACCTGAGTAAAAACAACACTTACATATTGGGCGTAACCTCCACCTTCAAGTAAAGCACAAACTTTATCGCCAACCTTAAATCCAGATACTTTAGAGCCAATTTTATAAATTACTCCACTAACTTCTAAACCAAGTATTGATGATGCACCTTGAGGAGGTAGGTATTTTCCAGATCTTTGAAATAAATCAGCGCGATTTACTCCACTTGCGACAACCTTAATAATTAGTTGGTCATCTTCACAATCAACCATATCAACATTAACAAAGCTCAGCTTATTACCATCATCTTCTAAACTTATCGCTTTCAAAACTCCCCCAATAATTTAGTAAATTAATTAGTATCTTGCTCAGTTTGATTATCTGCCAAAGTTCTAACCAATATATTAATTGCATTCTGATATACTGGATTTTTTATTTTCATAAAATTTCTAGACACTTCTATACACATTCTCTGATGTTGATTTGGTAAATTATTATTTGCACCATCAAAATCTTCAAAAAAATATGAAACAGGCTTGTTAAGTGCCTTGGCTAAAGCCGCTAATCTTCCAGCCGATATACGGTTAGTTCCTTTTTCATATTTTTGCAACTGCTGGTGAGTTACATTAATTAAAGCTGCTAATTGCTGCCTCGATAAGCCAACTGCTATTCTTAATTCATGTATTTTGATGCCTATAATTTGATCAACTTTTTCTGTAAATTCATTTTTCCTAGCCACTACAAAACTCCTTAAGGCAATATCAACAATAAAATATACCTATAAATATTGTTAATTTATTATTTCAACAAAACCCTTTAATCTAATAAAAATATAAAATTAAAAAAATTGATGATTCATTACATATGATACTAGGGTCTTATAACATAAAGATATCAATCCGCATTCTAATATGTTATTGGTTAAATATCAAGAAAACCTGACCTATTAAAACTATTTAAATAAAAAATTGTTATGAAGTACTTTAATATTATACAAGATAAATTAAATCAAAAATTAAATCCAATTAGTTTAGATATTATAGACGAATCTTTTTTACACAAAGGACATCTTCATGCTCACAAAGATGGTGAGAGTCATTTTCGTATCAAAATAATTTCAAATGAATTTCATAATATGTCAAAAGTGCAAAGACATAGAGTAGTCTATAATATACTTAAAGATGAATTAGCTGAGCATGTGCATGCCCTAGCTATAGAAGCCCTAACTCCAGAAGAAGAATCAAAATAAGATTATATTACTTAGACAAAGCTAGATAAACCTAGTTAAAGTTAGAGTTAATTTCTTTATCTCAGGAGGATTCTAGCAAAACTAAGATGTTATAAACTATTTATCAAGAAGATTTTAAAATAAACTAGAAATATCAAATTTTGGATTATCTATATAAGAAACATAAATATAAAAATTTATGCTAGAGCTAAGTTAATCATAGCTTATTACAAAAGAGAAATAAAGGTAGCGGAAAACGTAAAAATTTTTAGACTTATTAGTATGAACATCACATCGTACTATTAATAAATACGAGCTATTTCAAAAAGTCAGAAAGGAGGTAATCCAGCCACAGGTTCCCCTACGGCTACCTTGTTACGACTTCACCCCAGTCATTGACCCTACCGTGGACGGCTGCCTCCTTGCGGTTAGCGCACCGGCTTAGGGTAGAACCAACTCCCATGGTGTGACGGGCGGTGTGTACAAGGCCCGGGAACGT
>CAZTUN010000094.1:0-7195 GCA_964616845.1 uncultured Rickettsiales bacterium
ACGACTACCTTTATCCAGTCAATGAGCTTGTTAAGATCGTTGCATGAAAGATCTTTAGGGCTTTTTTGAAGATGACTTTCAACTTGCCTGTCTATAAACCTATCTGCGGCGGGCCCTAAATATACATGTGTTACTTGTACTACTTGTTCATATACTGTTTTGTTTTGAGAGTCAGTCATCCTAGACCTCTTCTATTCGTTTCAGTTTTATAGCACCAATACCCATTGCGACAAAACCGATTCCAGATATAACCTTAAAGAATAATATTAGTAAGACGCGAAAATCTAAAACCAGATGCCATGTTTTAGGGAGTAAGCTAATTATAAATTGCTGGGCAATCAGACCAACAATTACTGCTACAAGTCCTGATGCTAAATACGTTAACGCCTCTTTATATACAATACCTTTAGTTTTATGGCTGAATAATGAAATTTCATAAGCAGCTAATAAACCAACAAACCACGAGTATAAGTAAGGAATTACCAAAGTGAATATTAAAAGCCACGCAGGTATAAAGAAATTATTATTAGTGCTCCAAAAATAGTGTATATCAAACCGCATAAACGTTAATCCACAATAGAGAACACCAATTGTCACAAATATCAAAGTAATTAAGCGACTGCTAACAATACCGTATTTTATATCCGCATATGTAGCTAAACCATTAGTTGCGTAACTTATATATGAGAACGCTATTACAGCTAGAATTACACTTATATATTTAGTAATAATTATTGACGATACAAAGAAACTAGAGCTAGAATTTGCGAGGGATATAAAAATTAATGACACTAAAGATGGTACGGGTAAACTCCAAGCTAACCATTTAGTGCCTCGTGATAGATTTGCAAAGTATTTTCCTTCTTTCGATTTCCTAATAGCCCATGAGTAGTCTTCTAATTTTGCGTAACTCACAAACGCTGCAAGCCAGACTAAAATAGTTGGTATGGCAATAGAAGTCAATATAATTTTGAACGTAGATTCAGATAACCCATAAGTATGAATTGTCTCATTGTGCGCCGGCAATAAAATAATTAGTACAATATATAATAGCGCAACAAAACTAAATATCTTTAAGGAACGTTCTAAGTAATTTGTGGTTATCTTAGGCTTAGACATAGAAACTCCGTCTATATTTATCTAATCACATTATATTGTATCTTTGGGTAAGAATTTCAACACGTTATATAAATATGAAGCTGTGCGATAATATGCATAATGGCTAAGACTGGCAAATTCAAACTAGATAAAAGGTATCTTATAGTCGGACTCTTACTGCTAATTGGATTATATATAATACTCCCGCAATTTGGAGATTTTAAGACAAGCTTAAATAAATTGTCCGATCCGAATTTATACTGGACTGCGATTGCTATAATCTTTACTTTCCTGACTTATTTATCAGCGTCACTAACGTATTATTTTCTTGCATTTAAAAAACTTTCTTTAGCCTTAACGATGCTAGCGCAGGTAGCCGTTATGTTTATTAATAGATTACTCCCAGGAGGAGTGGGCGCTCTAGGCGCCAATTATTTATATCTTAAGAATCAAAAACATACATCAGCCCAGGCAGCTACCGTTGTGGCTATAAATAACTTCTTAGGCTTTTTAGGTCATAATTTACTTTTTTGGGGTTTAGTTTTATTTACTAGCTATTCAGCAATAAGTAGCAGTGATGATGGTTCAAATAAGTCTGAATCAATATTGCTGTTAATACTAGTTTTAAGTCTAGTTGGATTAGCTGCAGCTTTTATATTTGGTAAACAAAAAATACTTAAAGAGTTGAACGACATTAAAAAGCAAATATTTGATTATAGGCACCGCCCTTTTAACCTTGTTAAAGCACTAATATCTACGATGACATTAACAATATTTAATGTTATGTGCCTATATGCTTGTGCGCAGGCGCTTGGAGTGGAATTAAATTTCGCGATAACATTTTTAATTTTCACATTCGGCTTAACTGCTGGAACACTAACCCCTACTCCGGGAGGGTTAGGTGGATTTGAGGCAGGCTTGGTTGCTGGATTTATGGCTTATGACATCAATAGTTCAACAGCACTTGCTGTAGCGTTGTTGTATCGTTTAATTAGTTATTGGTTACCTTTAATAATAGGTGCTGGAACTTTTATTATTGCGCAAAAAATAAAGCTTTTTGGATAATCTACATTTGAATTCGATTGAATCGCCGTACAGAAAAAATAATAGAAATAAAAAATGTAATTGTTATTACTACTAAATCTCTATGTAAGCCAAAATGAGTTTCATTTGAGAGCAAGAATCTCATAGCATCAACCATATAACTAACTGGGTTTAGTGTGCTAATAACTGCTAAAAATGTTGGTACATCATCTAATGGATATAGTGCACTTGATAAGAAAAACATAGGCAAAATAATAAGATTGTTTATACCTTGAAAACCCTGAAAATCGTCCACCATAGACGCTATTCCTGCTCCAAAAAGGGCTAGTGTTAAGCATATAAAGATTAATAGGAGCAGTGCTGGAATAACCAATGCCCAGTTATAGGGAGAGAATCCTAACAGCAACGCAATAAAAAATACAATTAATCCTTGCAGCACAGATATTGTAGCGCCGCCAAAGGCACTACCAAATAAAATTCTTATTCTTGAAACTGGAGCTACTAATAACTCAGATAAAAAACCGAATCTTTTATCCATGAGTATAATTACTCCCCAGAAAATTCCCGATAATAGTACAGTTTGAGTAATTATTCCGGGTACAAGGAATTGCAAATAGTCGCCTTCACCAGCCTTTTCATAGATTGCGCCAATACCATATCCTAAAGCTAGCATAAGTAATAATGGCTGGCCAAGCGTTCCTAGGATACGTGAACCACTTCTAATATAACGGCGTATTTGTCTTAACCAAAGCGCATACATCACTTCCATTATCTTAACCTCGTATTACGCAATGACATTTTGAAGTTAAGCCCGTTATTATCGCCTGAATCTACATCATCCCTTGTTTTGGACCCTGTTAAACTTAGATAAGCTTCCTCAAGAGTTTTGGTTTTTGTCAGTTTGGTTAATTCGGCGGTGGATCCGCTGGCGACTATCTTTCCGTGGTCGATTATTGCAATTCTTTGGGCAACAGCTTCAGCTTCATCTAAATAATGAGTAGTAAAAAATATTGTCATACCTTTTTCGTCACTAAGTTTCTTTACGTAGTCCCACATTAAATTTCTGGTTTGAGTGTCTAGTCCCAAAGTTGGTTCATCAAGAAAGAGAATCTTAGGTTCATGTAGTAGTCCCCTAGCTATTTCTAGTCGACGTCTCATGCCTCCTGAAAAAGTTTTAATCATAGAATCTTTTCTCGTCCATAGATCGACTAGTTCCATCAAATCTTTAATTTGTCTTTGCCGTGTTAATTTTGGAATACCATAAAGGATGGCGTGCAAGTCCATGTTTTCATAGGCCGATAATTCTTCATCAAGACTTGGATCTTGAAATACTATTCCGAAAGCCTTTCTGGCCGATGCTTGTTCTTTAGTTACGTCATGTCCGGCAAGCATTAAATGTCCACTAGTTGGGCGCAGCATAGTGGTAAGCATCTTAATCGTCGTGCTCTTGCCAGCACCATTTGGTCCTAGAAATGCAAATATTTCTCCTTTGTTGACTTCAAAGTCAATTCCAGCAACGGCAGTTATGTCACCAAACTTTTTAGTTAATTGATTCGCGCTGATCATCTGTTTTGTCATAAGAGTTGTTCTATATTATATCATTTATAGCTATACTTTGTATATTAAAGAAACTATTCCCTATACTTACTAATATGAAATTTAAAGTAATCAGCTTGAATTTATGGCTCGGTGGCAAATTGATGCCTAAAATAATTGAATTCTTGAATGAACAAGATGCTGATCTATTAATGCTGCAAGAAGTATATGATAGCAAAGATAAAAATCTAAGCAGTCAATTTAATTCGTACACGTATTTACAGAAAAGCCTTAATTTTGATTATAGTGAGTACTCACAAGCTTTAATCCATGACGTAGATGAAGGTTTAATACCTAATGGAAACGCAATATTATCTAAATTTCCAATAATTTCAAAAAAAGATGTCTTTTTAACTAAACCCGCACAGTCAAGCTATAAGGACATTCCGAAGTTATTCCCATATTTCCCCAGACTTCTACAAACAGCAACAATAAATATAGATGATTTAGAATTAAATATATTTAACATTCATGGGGTGTGGGATTTGGATGGTGATAGAAATAGTCAAGAACGCCAAAATATGAAAGAAATTATTCTAAACGAAGCTAAAAATATGAAAAATATAATACTAGCAGGTGATACAAATGCTAAAGCAAGCAACCCTGCTCTATTAGAGCTTGAGCCGACTTTAAAAAGTGTATTTGGGCAAACCCTTGAATCTACTTTCAATTTAAAAAGAAAATCTAATCCAGGATATGCCAGCGCGGCAGTTGATCTGATGTTTGTTAGCCCTAACATAAATGTTATATCTAAAGAAGCGCCCGATGTTGATATTTCAGATCACTTACCTCTTGTTGTGACTTTAGAAATAACAGAGTAAATTCGTATATTTTAGTCTATAATCTTATTAAGTATGGTTAGAGACAAATTGGCGTTGCGAACTGCAACTTTAACTGAGAGTGCAACCTTGGCGTTAAATGCTAAAGCCAAATCAATGGCTGCTAGTGGAAAGACAATTTACAATCTTACTGCTGGCGAATTAGCTACTGAAACTCCAATTAATATTCAAGTAGCAGTTTCTAAAAAGTTAAATCATAATAAATATACTCCAGTAGCCGGATTAGCTGACTTAAGACAATCGATAGCTGATTATGCTAAACAGTATTATGGGTTAGATTGGATTAAAAGTGAGAATGTAATAGTCACATCAGGTGCCAAACCAGCTCTTTACGCAACTTTTCTTAGTTTGATAAATCCTGGAGATGAAGTAATTGTATTAACGCCCGCGTGGGTCAGCTATGTTGATCTAATACAGTTAGTCGGTGGAGTCGTGATCCCCGTAGCTCTTACAGAAACGTATGATTTAGATCCAGATAAAATTTCTAAGGCAATCACAAGCAAAACAAAGGCGATAATTATCAACTCACCTAATAATCCGACAGGATCTGTATATTCTAAGGATTCCTTAAAAGCTGTATCCAAAATCTTTAATAAAAGCGATATTACTGTAATTTCTGATGATATATATTCCAAATTAATTTTTGTTGATGATTATTTTTTACCGGCAAAAGCTGGATTTAATGATTTAGTAATAATCAGCGGTTTCTCAAAAAGCCAATCTTTAACTGGATGGCGCATAGGCTATCTTATTGCCAAAGAACCTATTGCAAAAGCCGCTACGAAATTTTTAAGCCATATAACTGGTAATGCCCCACTACCAAGTCAAATTGCTGGTATCGAAGCAATGGCTAAAAATGACTCTCCGCCTCCTGAAACTATCAATAGTCTCAAAGATAATCGTAAAATTCTTGTTGAAGGTTTAAGTAAAATTCCTGGGATTAAATTTAATATACCTTCGGGAGCGTTTTATGTTTATTTAGACCTTCGCGCTTTGACAGATAACTCTTTAAATTGGTGTGAAGATCTTTTAAACGAGACAGGTGTAGCTATCGTACCTGGCGATGCATTTTTAACTCCAGGGTATGCTAGATTAACATTTTCAGGAGATCCACTTATTCTAAAAAAAGCCTTAAAAGAATTGAATAATTTTGTGTTGCAAGGTGTTAGTAATGCGTAAAATCCCAGCTACAATGGCAACTCAACATCCCGATAATGCCAATGCTCCATCGTGGGTTAAAGATAATAAACCATTTATAAGCGTATACAAAGAAATTGAAGAAGCTGTTTATTGTTTCAAAACTCTAGGTGTCAGTGAATACATGTGGGATTGGGAAGGAAAACATGCTGATGCGGCTGTTATTGACCGACTTTTTAGTGATTACTATGAATATTTTAAGCAAAATCAACTTGGGAAAGAAAAGTTTTTAACATTTAGAATCCCTAATATATGGGAAGAAAAAGGTTATAACTTGCTACAAGCAATGACAGTTGTTCTGTCAGGTGAAGATTTTGCTCGAGATTTAAAGTTTAATAACAGGCCATTGTTTGAAGTTATATTGCCAATGACAGAGTCTGCTGATCAATTAATACATATGCAAAAATTATTTAAAAAGTTAGCAAATTTTAAATCTAAAGAATTTACAGCGGATAGCAGTAAGAACACTGAATATTTAGAGATAATTCCTTTAGTAGAAAGCGTCGAGAGTCAGTTAAATATAGATAAATTGCTAAATGATTATGTAAAAGCTCATATAAAAGTTTTCAAATCTAAACCTGAATATATAAGACCGTTTATGGCACGATCTGATCCTGCTTTAGTTTCGGGCTCATTATCTACTGTCTTGGCAAACAAAATAGCACTTTCTAAAGTATACGAATTTGCTAAGAAAACAGGGATAAAAGTCTATCCAATTTCTGGAGTAGGTAGTCTGCCTTTTAGGGGTGGATTAACACCAGCCACTATCGATGAATATGTAGATGAGTACCCTGGTATGAGAACGGCAAGCATCCAATCTTCATTTAGGTATGACAGTTCCCAGTACCAAGTAAAAGCAGCAATATACAAACTTGAAAAGTTATTGCCTCAGACTAAGCCAAAAATAATAACTAAACCCGACAGATTACAATTAGAGTCAATTATTTCTAACTCGACAAAAAATTATCAAAATGCTCTGGCTTATGTAGTAATAGACTTAAAAGAAATATTTAATTTGATACCAAAAAGGAGGGATCGTCGTCAGCATATAGGATTACTTGCATATGGCCGAAATATGTCAGGTCTTGAATTGCCTAGAGCCATAACATTTACGGCAGGATTTTATTCTTTAGGAGTACCTCCTGAATTCTTGGGTTTGGGTAAGACGCTAAAAAAACTAACATTAGATGAACTAGTTTTAGTAAAAAACAACTACAAATATATAATTACAGATATTGTCAGAGCTGGAAAATTTCTGAATAAGGAAAATTTAACAGAATTATCTAAAACTAATTCCGCATGGCTAAAAATATTAGATGATATTGAAGTTGCTGAAAATATTCTAGACGTTCAATTTGGTCCATCCACACCAGACGAAAAAACCCATGCTGAATTAAGCAGTGAGCTGCTTAAAACTACCG
>CAZTUN010000095.1:0-1276 GCA_964616845.1 uncultured Rickettsiales bacterium
GCTAGCAATATTGCTGTTAACTTAATGGGAAATTCACAAGTTACAACTAGTTATGATAACGAACCTTTTGTTATTTCTGTAGTATGGAATGGCACGACAGGAAAATATTACTACCGCGATGGAACATTTACCGTTACGCCTTCAGAAAATATTTCTTTTAACGGTTTAAATTTATCTTTAGGTAGCGGCAATAATGGATTTAATAATTTTTTAGATGGAAACATATCAGAAGTAATTATTTTTAATCGAGCATTAAACGAAACTACCTTAAGTGGAATAAAATCTTATCTTTCTGCAAAATGGAATATCGATGATGATACTATAAATAGTAATTGTCCTACTGGAATGATCTTTGAAAAAAGTGATGCTAATCCTGTGGGAAGTTGCCATTGCGAAGAAGATTACCAGCAAGTAAATTATTCTATATCTACATTATCTGCATGCTATCCTGATATAAGTGCAATTGGTCGTTGCACTGATTTTAAAGAAAAACCTATATATGATCCAGGACCTATTACCTCTAGTTTAAAATTATGGCTTGATGCTAATGATTGTACCACTATAAATATTGATAATAATTTTGGTGTAAAAAGCTGGACAGATAAAAGTAGTAATAATTACTTACTAACTCCAGCATCAACTAGCTTGCCTATATTTAGAAATGGTTCGGTAGTTTCCAAAGATGGTCGCAAGCTTTCTACTATTATGTTTGATCGTACTAAAGGAGAATATTTTTCTACTACAACTGATAGTTTAATCTCTAGTAACGCTTTATCTTTATATGCTATGGTAATTACTGGAAACTTAAGCAATCGCCCTACTATCTTTTCAACAGCAAAAAATAATAATGATGGCTCTTGGCAACTTGAATATGGATCTAGCGGATCAAGAAAAAACAGTGTTAGTATAACTGGAATATTTTCAAGCTCTGAAGCTTGGGTTGCCAGAAGTAATGATAGTATATTATATACTGGGGTACCTTACATCTTTGAATATTTCAGAGACTCTGGGCAACAAATGTTTATTAATGGGGTGCAACAAACTTTAACCGATAATAATCTAACTGGTACTGATTTTATTGGCAATAGTTCTACTAAATTAATTGGTGCTGGAGCCGACTTATCTAGTACCCACATGTTTGATGGTGGTATTGGTGAATTATTGATTTACAATACAAGACATAACGATCTTCAACGTAGATCTGTTGAAAATTATTTAGCTAAAAAATGGGATATTTCTCTTATTAAAAAAGGAAACGTGACCATACCGAAAATCG